>CAZDEI010000010.1:0-12757 GCA_964504325.1 uncultured Eubacteriales bacterium
GTGCCGTGAAAAGCGAGGTCGCGTCGGCGGAACGAGAAGCGGGAATACCCGATGGCAGCACGCTTCTGCTTGCCGCCACGAAAACCGTCCCCGTTGAGGTGATAAACCATGCCGTAAGGGCGGGAATAACCGCGATCGGCGAAAATCGGGTACAGGAGCTTAAGGAAAAGTATCCCGAGCTGGATCACTCCGCAGAGATACATTTTATCGGGCATCTTCAAACTAATAAGGTCAGGGAGCTTATCCCGATGGTGAGCATGATACATTCCGTATCCTCAATAAGGCTCGCCGAAAAAATATCCGCCGAGTGCGTCAGGGCGGAAAAGCCGATGGATATCCTGCTTGAGGTCAATATCGGCAACGAGGAGGCAAAGTCCGGCTTTACACCCGAGGAGCTGCTCGGCGCCGTCGAGGCGGTCTCCCGATTTCCCATGCTTTCGGTCAAGGGACTCATGGCAATTCCTCCCGTATGTGAGAGAGAGGAGCAAATAAAACCGTTTTTTGATAAAATGTACAAACTGTTTGTTGACATTGAAGGCAAAAAAATAGATAATGTAAGTATGGTGTATCTTTCGATGGGTATGTCGGGTGACTATGTCCCTGCCATTCGCAGCGGTGCAAATATTATCAGACTCGGCACCGCACTGTTCGGAAGCAGAATTTATAAGAATAAGGAGAGCTGAAAATGGGACTGTTCGACAAGATAAAGAATATGGTCGTTGAGGACGAGGATTATTACGAGGATGAGGAACTCGATAACGAGACCGATGAGGAAGAGGATTATTTCGGGGCCGGTCGCAGAACCGAGCGTGCCTCCTTCTCCGAGCCCGCAAAAAGACCCGCAGCGGCAGCAGGCGGAATTCAGGTCGTGCTTGTAAAGCCCGAAAGATTTGAGGATGCTCCCGGCATCGCTGACCATCTCTGCGCCAAAAAGACCGTGGTGCTCAATCTCGAGGCCGCCAACAAGGATGCCGCAAAGAGACTTATCGATTTTCTAAGCGGTGTTGCTTACGCAAACAAGGGTCAGATAAAGAGGGTTGCCAACTGCACCTTTATTATCACTCCTCCCAATGTCGATGTCACCGGTGATCTGGTGCTTGAGGAGCTTGAAAACGGCACAATGTATTTTTAATCACAGCCTTACCATGCGCCCGTTAATCCTAACGGGCGAATGCTGTGTGCAATAAATTTATCGGAGGATTGATCATGCGTACACCCGATGAAATAAGGAGCATAAGCTTTACAAAAACGGCAATGGGCGGCTATAAGCAGTCTGAGGTCGACGAATTTATAGATGAGATCGCCGTTCAAATAGAAAATATGGCTCTGAAAATGAGGGATTACGATCTCAAATGCCGCGAGCTTGAGGACAAGCTCAACAGCAATGCGGTTTCACAGTCAGGAATACAGAATATACTTGTCGCGGCACAGCGTGTTGCCGACGAGGTGGAAAAGGACGCCAAGGAGCGCGCCGCAAGGCTTTTGGAGGATGCAAAAGCCAAAAAGGCGGATAACGATGTCAAGTGCGAGCAGCTTGTGACGCTTGCAAGAGAAAAGGCACAGTCCGAAAAAACGGCGGCGGAGGAAAAGGCCGCGAAGATACTTGCCGAGGCAGGTGAAAAGGCAGAGGCTCTTACAAGCGCCGCCAAGGAAGCCGTCCTTAAGGAAAAGGAGCAGCTTGACAGGCTCCGCGCGGAGGCTGCCGAATTCAAGAAAAAAATGTCGGCTGTGCTTTCCGAGCAGGCAGAGCTTTTGAAGCGTGTTCCGGATTCTGCCGAAAAACGCGGCTATGCCGAGCCCAAAAGGCTGTCGGCTCAGCCTGCCGCACAGGAGCGCCGCTCCGAGCCTACGGTGACCGACAAGCGCGTGAAAACCTATGTCTTTGAGGATGAAGAGCCCGTTATGAAGGCTGATTAAGCCTTATTTTAATTGTATAATAACTAAAGGAGTCCCTGACAGCAATGGATTATAATAAAACACTCAACCTGCCTGTAACCGAGTTTCCGATGAGGGCGGGACTGCCGACTCGTGAGCCCGAGGCACTTAAGTCATGGCAGGAAAGCAATGTTTATGATGAGCTTATGAAGCTTAACGAGGGTAAGCCTCTTTATGTGCTTCATGACGGACCTCCCTATGCGAACGGAATAATTCACATGGGAACCGCTCTTAATAAGTCTCTTAAGGATTTTGTCGTAAGATATAAAAATATGACGGGCTTTAAGGCTCCCTATGTTCCGGGCTACGACACCCACGGTCTGCCTACCGAGCTTAAGGCACGCAAGGCGGCCGGAATGAAGTCGAGTGAGCAGATATCACCTCTTGAGCTCAGAAGGCTTTGCCGTGAGTATGCCGTCGGCTTTGCCGAGAGTCAGCGTATGCAGTTCGAAAGACTCGGCGTTCTCGGCGAATGGGACAATCCTTATATGACGCTCAGGAACGAATATGTCGCAAAGCAGGTAGAGGTATTCGGTGCCATGGCCGAAAAGGGCTATATCTACAAGGGCCTCAAGCCTGTTTATTGGTGCCCCGAATGCCAGACTGCGCTTGCAGAGGCCGAGGTTGAATATGCAAACGATCCCTGCTATTCCGTATTTGTAAAGTTCCCCGTAAAGGATGATAAGGGCAGGCTCTCTGCACTCGGTGCCGAGCTTGATAAGACATATTTTGTCATTTGGACCACCACCACATGGACACTCCCCGGAAACCTCGCAATTTGCGTGGGTCCCGAGTATGAATACGGAGTTTACAGGGCAAACGGTGAATACTATGTAATGGCCCGTGAGCTTGCCGACGGCGTTTTTGCCAAGGCGGGCGTCGAGGGCTATGAGCTTGTCGGCTCTCTTAAGGGCTCCGAGCTTGAATATACCGTTGCGCGTCATCCCTTTATGAACAGGGATTCTCTCGTGATCGTCGGCGACCATGTCACGCTTGAAAGCGGCACGGGCTGCGTTCATACCGCCCCCGGCTTCGGTGTCGACGACTTTGAGGTCTGTCGCAGATATAAGGACATCGGAATAGTCGTTCCGGTTGATTCCGAGGGCGTTCTCACAGCCGAGGCGGGCGATTTTGCCGGTCTTACCACCGATCAGGCAAATAAGGCCATAGCCGAGAGAATGCAGAAGGACGGCACCCTCTTTGCAACCGAAAAAATAGTTCACCAGTATCCCCATTGCTGGAGATGTAAGTCTCCCATCCTTTTCAGAGCGACCGAGCAGTGGTTCTGCTCAATAAAGGATTTCGCCGATGCCGCGGTAAAGGCTATCGAGGGCGTGCAGTGGATTCCCGGCTGGGGTGAGGACCGTATAAAAAGCATGGTGCGTGACAGAAGCGACTGGTGCATTTCCCGTCAGCGCACATGGGGTGTTCCGATCCCGATTTTCTACTGCAAGGACTGCGGAAAGGAGCTTATAAGCTCCGAAACCATCGCTCATGTTGCCGATATATTCAGGGAAAAGGGAGCAGACGCCTGGTATGAGCTCCCTGAGACCGAGCTTCTTCCCGACGGAGTAAAATGCTCCTGCGGCTGCACCGAATTCAAAAAGGAAACCGACATCATGGATGTATGGTTCGATTCGGGTGTTTCCCATTCGGCAGTTTGCGGCACCCGTTCCTATTTACGTGAGCCTGCAGACCTCTATCTTGAGGGTGCGGATCAGTACAGAGGCTGGTTCCAGTCCTCTCTGCTCACAAGCGTTGCAACCAACGGAGTTGCTCCCTATAAGACGGTTGTAACTCACGGCTGGGTTGTTGACGGTGAGGGTAAGAAAATGTCGAAATCCCTCGGAAATACCATCAATCCCGATGATATCGTAAACGAATACGGCGCCGATATATTGCGCCTTTGGGTTGCCTCCTCGGATTATCATGCCGATATAAGAGTTTCAAAGGAAATTCTCAAGCAGCTCAGCGAGGTTTACAGAAAGATAAGAAACACGGCGAGATTCATCCTCGGAAATCTCAACGATTTCGATCCCGACAGGGACAGTGTGGCCGATTCCGCTCTTGAGGATATTGACAGATACGCGCTTATGCGTATGGACGAGGTGGTCGGCGAGTGCAGGCGAGCCTATGATGCGTTTGAATATCATCTGATATTCCACGCGGTTCATAATTTCTGTGTCCTCGACATGTCCAACTTCTATCTTGATGTTATTAAGGACAGGCTTTATGTCGAAAAGGCCGACAGCGTGACCCGTCGCGCCGCACAGACCGTAATATATAAAATTCTCGATACCCTCACAAGACTTATAGCTCCTATTTTGGCCTTCACCGCCGATGAAATATGGCATTTTATGCCTCATTCCGCAAAGGACGACAAGCGCAATGTCGTATTCAATGCAATGCCCGAGCATAAGGGCATAAGCGATGCCGAATTTATGGCCAAGTGGAATAGAATACATGAAATCAAGGACGATGTGAAGAAGGCGCTCGAAAACGCCCGTGCCGCAAAGACCATCGGTGCCTCTCTTGAGGCTGCTGTAACTCTGTATGCGGAGGGTGAGACCGCCGAATTCCTCGCCTCGGTCAAGCCGTTGCTCAAGGATTCTCTTATAGTTTCCGAGGTTTCCGTCGTGAACGGCGAGGGCGGAGAAAAGACAGGCGAAACCGGTGTGGGCGTTGAGGTTGCCCATGCCTCGGGCAGCAAGTGCGAGCGCTGCTGGTCTTATTCGCATACTGTCGGCGAAAATGCCGAGCATCCGACACTTTGCGCAAGGTGTGCGGAAATACTTAAATAACGCTTTAAGCTGATGCGGCGAAGCCCTCGCGGCTTCGCCGCCCGATAACGAAAGGAGAGTACAGATGTCCGGTATTATCGCATTGGTCGCCGCGGCACTTATAGTTGTCGCAGATCAGCTGTCAAAGGCGGCTGTGGCTTCCGCCTTTACAACAGACATGTCTCCCATTCCGCTTTTGGGCGGACTTTTCAATATACATTACACAACCAACGGCGGCGCTGCATGGAGCATACTTGACGGCAAAACCTGGCTGCTTGTCGCCATCAGTCTTACCATTGTTGTGATATGTATATACATGCTTGCTAAAAAGACCTACGGAAGCAAGCTTATGTTCTGGGCCGTGAGCGTTGTTCTCGCGGGCGGCGTGGGCAATCTTATCGACCGTATTTTCAGGGGCGGCAGGGTGATTGATTTTATCGAATTCGGCTTTATCGATTTCCCGATATTCAATATTGCCGATATAGCCGTTTGTGTGGGTGCGGGCCTGATAGTGCTTTACTTTATCACGGATACCGTCAGGGAGGCCAGGAGCAATAAGGCGGCAGCCACCGTGCCCGCCTCCGAGGAGGGTGCCGAAGAGCAGCAGTCCGAAGCGGACGCCGGCAAATGAGCTGCAGGGTCTTTACCGTTGACTCGGAGCTTCCTGTAAGAGCCGATGTCGCCGTGGCCGCAGCTCTTGAGCTCACGCGAACCGCCGCGGCACGCCTGCTTGAGGAGGGAAATGTCCTTTCGGGCGGGCGTACGCTGAAAAAGAATACTCTGCTTGAGAGCGGTGCTGAGGTGTCGGTGAATGTTCCGGAGGTCAGACCTCTTGAGCTGAAGGCCGAGGCAATACCTCTCGATATAGTTTACGAGGACAGTGATCTGCTCGTCGTAAATAAGCCGAAGGGCATGGTTGTGCATCCCGCACCAGGAAATCCCGACGGAACTCTTGTAAACGCTCTGCTTGCTCATTGCGGCGATTCCCTTTCGGGAATTAACGGAGTGGCGCGTCCCGGAATACTGCACAGGATAGATAAAAACACAAGCGGTCTGCTTATGGTCGCAAAAAACGACAGAGCACATACCCTTCTTGCCGAGCAGATTAAGGAGCACTCCTTTGTCAGGGAGTATGAGGCGGTTGTTTACGGCGAGCTCAAAAGCGACAGCGGAGATATAGAGGCACCCATCGGCAGGCACCCCGTAAAGCGCAAGCAGATGGCGGTGACCGAGCGAAATTCAAAGCCGGCACGCACCCACTATGAGGTGCTTGAAAGGGCCGGCGGCTTTACCCATGTCAGGCTGCACCTTTTCACCGGACGGACGCATCAAATAAGGGTACATATGGCGTATATCGGGCACCCGGTTGCGGGTGACGAGCTGTACGGACCGAAAAGGGTAATCACCTCTCTCGGAGGACAGTGCCTGCATGCGAAAAAGCTCGGCTTTGTACATCCAGCCACGGGAGAGTATATGGAGTTTGATTCGCCTCTGCCCGATTATTTTTTGAAATTTCTTGCGGATACGGGCTTTTCGGGGCACTGCTCCTCAAAAAAACATAACGGATAACACGATTTTACCTGTTCATAAGGAATAAATTAAATGCTTTTTGACGGTTGTCTTTTACTTTCCGATATTGACGGAACGCTTTACAATAACGGCAAAATTGCCCCGAAAAATCTTGAACGGATTGAATGTTTCAAGAAAAACGGCGGCACCTTTGCTCTTTGCACCGGTAGAAACATTGACGGTGCAATGCTGATTGCCCGTGAATGCGGCTGTGCCGACAGCGGCTGGCTGATCTGCTCGGGCGGAGGCACGCTTTTGGATCTCTCAAGGGGAGAGGTCGTTTTTCAGGCCTCCCTTTCGGACTCTGACAAGCGCCTGTTCAGAGGCATGGTCGAGCAGCTCGGGGAGATCGGTGCCGAGGTTCAGTCGGGAAGAAAAATATATGTCGTTTCGGATCGCGAGGCCGTGCGTTGGCATGCCGCGTATGAGTCTCTTGAGCTGACCGAGGCGAGCTTTGACGATATAGCCGATGAGGCTTGGACCAAGGGGCTTATATTCGATTTCGATTTGGAAAAAATGAGTGCGGCCTCCGCGATCGGCAAAAGCCTTGCTCCCGAAAATGCTTATTTTATCGACACCACCGTCGGCGACGGCAAGCCGATATTCGAATTTTTGCCGAACGGCTCGAAAAAGTCCGTCGCGGCGCTGAAGCTCAAGGAGCTTATCGGTGCCGAGAGGCTTTATGCCATTGGCGATTATTACAACGATATTGACATGCTGAGCTGTGCCGACATCTCGGCCTGCGTGGCGGTCTCTCCGCCCGAGGTGGCGAAATGCGCAGATTATACCCTCTGCCGCTGTGAGGACGGAGCGGTAGCGGAATTTATAGATATTATAGAAAGGCTGGAATCCGGCAAATGACAGAAAATGAGATTAAAGAGCTTAAACGAACCGCAGTTAAGGTACGGGAGGGAATAATCAGGGCAACCAATTCCGCAGGCTCGGGTCACCCGGGCGGCTCGCTTTCGATAGCGGATCTGCTTACCTACCTTTATTTTCGTGAAATGAGGGTGGATCCCAAGGCTCCCTCGGATCCCGACAGAGACAGACTCGTGCTTTCAAAGGGACATGCCGCTCCGGCACTTTATTCAGTGCTTGCCGAAAGAGGCTTTTTCCCGAGAGAGGAGCTGTTAAGGCTCCGTAAGCCCGAATCCTTCCTTCAGGGTCACCCCGATATGAAGCACACACCCGGTGTCGATATGTCGTCGGGCTCGCTCGGTCAGGGTATATCGGCAGCCTGCGGCATGGCACTTGCCGCAAGGCTTGACAAAAAATCCTACCGTGTGTTTGCAGTGCTCGGTGACGGTGAATGCGAGGAGGGTCAGGTCTGGGAGGCTGCTATGTTTGCCGCAGCCAAAGGACTCGGAAACCTTATCGCCTTTGTCGATTGGAACGGACTTCAGATAGACGGAACGGTTGAGGAGGTCAATTCTCCGCTTCCGCTCGATAAAAAATTCGAGGCCTTTAATTGGAATGTACGCGTGATCGACGGACACAGCCTTGAGGAAATCGAGGCTGCTCTCTCGGATATTGATGTCACGGGCAATGTGCCCACCGCGATCGTTACGAAAACGGTCAAGGGCAAGGGTGTTTCCTTTATGGAAAACGCCGTGGGCTGGCATGGCTCGGCTCCCAACGCCGAGCAGACCGAGCAGGCTCTTGCCGAGCTTCGCGCCGAATACGACCGAATATAAAGGAGGGGCTCATAATGTCCGAAGCAGTAAAAACAGCTACCCGTGACGCCTACGGAAAGGCACTTGTCGAGCTTGCGGAGAGCGGACGGGACTTTTATGTTTTCGATGCCGATCTCGCAGCGGCAACAAAGACAGGTGTGCTTAAAAAGGCATATCCCGAAAGATTTATAGACTGCGGTATCGCAGAGCAGAATATGATAAGCGTCGCGGCAGGTATGGCTGCTGCAGGTAAGCTTGTATTCGCAAGCTCCTTCGCCATGTTCGCCGCGGGCAGAGCCTTTGAGCAGGTTCGCAACTCCGTCGGCTATCCGCATCTCAATGTTAAAATATGCGCTTCTCATGCCGGCATATCGGTCGGTGAGGACGGTGCTACCCACCAGTGCAATGAGGATCTCGCTCTTATGCGTACCATTCCCGGAATGGTTGTCATCAATCCCGCCGATGCCGTCGAGGCACGCCTTGCGGTGTTTGCCGCCGCCGATTATGAGGGCCCCGTTTATATAAGACTCGGCAGACTTGCCGTTCCGCAGATCTTTGACAACGATTATCAGTTTGAGATCGGCAAAAGCACCGAGCTTTGCAAGGGTACAGATGTGACCCTTATCGCCACCGGACTTATGGTCGGTGAGGCACTTAAGGCGCATGAGCTGCTTTCGTCAGAGGGAATATCCGCACGGGTTATCAATATGGCCACCGTTAAGCCGATCGACCGTGAGGCGGTCGTGAGAGCTGCTCGCGAGACGGGAGCAATTGTCACCGCCGAGGAGCACTCGGTAATAGGCGGACTCGGCTCTGCCGTTGCCGAGGTCGTCTGTGAGGAGTGCCCCGTTCCCGTGCTTAAGGTCGGTGTTGAGGATGAGTTCGGCAAATCAGGTGCGGCAGTCACCCTTCTTGAAATGTACGGACTTTCCCCCGAGAGCATTGCCGAAAAGGCCAAGACGGCTCTCAGCCTCAAAAACGGAAAATAGAAAAGACGGTAAAAATCCGAGGAACAGCTCTGCTCCCTCGGATTTTTTATAAATATTTTTCAAGGGTATTGACAAACGCAGAGGAAAAGTGTATTATTGTGATAGTACAGTAATACACTTTTCTGCAAAGGAGCAGTGAGAATGTCTTGGAATATAGACAAGGCAAGACCGATAGCCGTTCAAATCTGTGAGCAGCTCAGTGTCGGTATAGCCTCCGGAAAGTATCCGACGGGAAGTCGCCTGCCGTCTGTTCGTGAGCTCGCCTCCGAGATAGGAGTCAATCCGAATACGGTGCAAAAGGCGCTTGAGCGTCTGGAGGCAAGGGGCTGCATTCATTCGGTGAGAGGCTCGGGCTGGTATGTAAACGACACTATCGAGCTTGAGGAGGAGCTGAGGCTTCTCGGCCGAAAGAGAACCGAGGAATATCTGTCGGATATGAAGGCGCTCGGCATAGAGGGCACACGGGTGCTCAGGGCTGTCGAGCAGGCATTGGGAGGAAATAGTTGTGAGTGAAATACTGAGGTGTGAAGCGCTTACCAAAAAATACAGCGGCCTTACGGCGCTGAATTCAATCGATCTGTCGCTTGAAAGCGGCAGAATAGTCGGTCTGCTCGGACCCAACGGCTCAGGAAAGACGACCCTTATAAAGCTTATAAACGGTCTTTTGACGCCGACCTCGGGAAGCGTGAAAATAGCGGGCGAGCTCCCGGGAGTAAAGACAAAGGCCCTTGTGGCATATCTGCCCGACAACAATTTCCTGAATTCCTGGATGACGGTGGAGCAGATTGTCGATATGTTTTCCGATTTCTATTCGGATTTCAGAAGAGCACTCGCTCTGTCTATGCTCGACAGACTCGGAATATCGCCCTCGGTAAAGCTCAAAACGCTTTCCAAGGGAAACAGGGAAAAGGTCTCGCTGATATTGGTGATGAGCCGTGCGGCCCTGCTTTACGTGCTTGACGAGCCGATTGCCGGAGTCGATCCCGCGACAAGAGATTATATAATTTCGACAATAATCAACAATTACAGTCCCGAATCGACAGTGTTGATATCCACACACCTTATTTCGGATATCGAGCAGGTGCTTGACGATGTTGTATTTATCAAGGACGGAAGAATAGTACTGAGCAAATCGGTCGACGAGCTTCGCGAGGAAACCGGTAAAAGCGTCGATGAGGAGTTCAGGGAGGTGTTCAAATGGTAGGAAGGCTCTTAAAATACGAGGCTAAATCGTACATGAGGACCATGCTCCCCATGCTTTCGATACTCCTCGGAGTCGGCGTGCTGACAAGGCTTATACAGCTCTTTGAAAACACGACGGTTGCATATCAAATCGTTTTCGTATCCTCGCTTGTGGCGCTGATAATCACCTCGGTTGTATGCCTTGTGATGTCGGTCGTTGTATCGGTGGCGCGCTTCAGAAGCAATCTCTTCACTGCCGAGGGCTATCTTTCCTTTGCACTGCCCGTTACACCGATGGAGCACATTATCGCAAAGACAGTGTCGGCCTTTGCCACGGTTGTCACCGCCCTGCTCGGAATCGCTGTCGCGTTGGCGGTTGCCGGAGCAGGAGACATGACCGAGGAGGTCGTAAAGGCGGCAGCCTATCTCCTGAGCTATTATATAAAACGGGTCGGTCTCGCAAACGGAGTGCTGTACTGCATAGAGCTTGCTGTGCTTATTGCGACTGCAACAGTCACACGGCTTATGCTCTTTTTCGCCTGCATAGCGCTCGGACAGAGAGCTAAAAAGAACCGCCTGCTTGCCGCCTTCGGAATCTATTTCGCATATTACTTTATCATGCAGATTTTGGGTACCGTATGCATTATAGTTTTTTCAAGCCTTACATATCATACACCCGAGTTTATTATAAGAGCAATAGAGTGGGCGGAAAGAAATCCGTGGTCAACAGTGCATATCGTGCTTTGCGGAGCCGTTATCCTCACGGCATTGCTCGGCTGTGTTTATACGGCGATCACTCACAATTCCATGAAAAAGCATCTTAATCTTGAGTGAGGGGAGCTGACGGTATGAAAAGGGTGTTTCAAATAGCTATTTGTGCAGGCGTATCGGCAGTTGGGATAGCCGGAGTTATAATAGGACTTTTAAAGCCGACACGCAAAAGCTCCGCGAAAGGAGAAAACAAATGAAAAGAGCTGTTATAAAAAGGGCTGCTGCGGCAATTTTGCTGCTGGTCACCTGCCTGAGCCTGTGCTCCTGCGGATATATTGACGAGATGGAAGCAAAAAGGGCCACATACACGGACGAAAAGCATACAGAGCTGATTTTCAGGGATAAGCTGTATAAAAAAATAGAGCTTGACGGCGGAGTTCAGTTTATTGCATATCAAAAGGACCACGGCTTTGCCGCCGAGCAGGAGGTTCCGCTTCTGCTTTCCGAGGGCTTCGGTGATTTCTTTTATTTCGATTCCGATACGCGTGTGCTCATGCTTACAAACGGCAAAAGCTATGTGAGAGAAGAGCTTTACGATGCCTACGTCGAGGAGCTGAGTGATGCCTCAAGGCTTACCTCGTGGTGCGTTGTCGGCGTGAATTACCGTGAGCAGGAGGTCTATCCGCTTGTTTTCGACAGTGAGCTGACCGACGGCATAAAGACCGCTCTTCAGGGAGAGGCCTTGGATAAGGAGGAGCTCGAGCGGTTCAACAGCACGGTCGGTGAGGGCTTCGGAATCTACCTTTGCGACAGTGCCGCGATAGTCGCAAAGCAAACCGGAGCTGTGCTTTACAGCTCACGGGACGGCAAATATTATGTCGAAACAAACAGTGTGTCTCCCGATGATGAAAAAAACGGCTATACCTACGAAACCGGCAGAATATATCCTCTTTCCGACAGCATAAGTGAGAAGCTTGACAGGCTTTTGAACGAAAATAATATCATAGATTCCTATTGGATATACTACTGAAAATAAAAAAATCGCACCTGCGAAAGAGCAAGACTCCAAGCAGGTGCGATTGCTTTTGTATTGTCTATTCGGCGCAAAGCGCCTCAAAGCGACGGGCTGCGGCGGCAAGCTCTCTTATGCCGGCAACCGTTTCCTCGTCGTTACGGCAGTCGGAAAGATGAGTGTCTGCCTCAAGAGTGTACCAGCCCCTGTAGCCTACCTCCTTAAGTGCGGCGGCAACCGCGGAAAAGTCGATAGCTGTCGAAAAGGGTATTCTGTGGCGGTCATAGCGCCTGTCGTTATCGTGAATATGAAGCGCCTGAAGCGAGCTGCCGAGCGCCCGTATCATTGCAGGAGCGCCCTCGCCGCCGTTTGCCTCTCTCATCTCGGCATGTCCTATATCAAGACAGGCCACAAGCATCGGATCATTCACTGCCGCTATGAGCTCGGTAAAGGAGCTTGAGGAGGAACAGGAGGCGGGCAGAGAATGATCGTTGTCGGGATCCCAATTGAACATGTTTTCGGTGGCGATTTTAACTCCGAAGTCATGCGCATAGGGAAGCAGCGAATGGAAAAATTCCGCATTCTCCTCGGTAGAGCCGCTGTTGAATGGATGAACGACACATACGGTCGCACCTGCCTCCGCTGCACATTCGAGAGCAGCGGGAAGGTATTCGGCTATCTCGGGCAGATAGCTCGGAAAGGGAGCATGTGCCTGATTGCAGACAATGCCATTGTTCTCGGCTGTTCTGCGCAGAGCTCTTACGAATTTAAGCCTCTCCGCCTGAGACTGAGGATATATTCTGTGTGTTACCGTTCGGTTAGACCAATCATAGCGAGCCATGTCAAACATTGAAAGATCAAAGCCGTCGAAGCCGGCGCGCGCAACCTCCTCGATCGCTCTTTCAT
>CAZDEI010000011.1:0-12361 GCA_964504325.1 uncultured Eubacteriales bacterium
GACTCACCCCGATATTATAAGATATTTCATGACTATACCCGAGGCGGTATCCCTCGTTTTGGAGGCGGGCACCGATGCTCACGGCGGAGAAATCTTCGTGCTTGATATGGGCGCACCCGTAAAAATCGACACGCTTGCGAGGAATCTTATTAAGATGTCCGGCTACCGTCCCGATGTCGATATTGAGATCGTTTATACCGGCTTAAGACCGGGTGAAAAGCTCTATGAGGAAATGCTCATGAGCGAGGAGGGACTGCGCCGAACCAATAACAAGCTGATTTATGTCGGGAATCCGATAGAAATAGATAAGGCCGATTTTTTCGAAAAGCTCAATGAGCTATACAAGGCCTGTGTGCAGAATTCCGAGAATATCAGGGAAATCGTTTCCGGAATGGTTCCCACCTATAAATACAAATCCCCGGCCGATACCTCGGCGAGGTAACCGGCTTCGACCCAAGAAAGGAAATATTATGAAGGTACAGACATTTCTGAACGCAATAGGTGCTCCCGAATTCTTTACGGGTGTGCCCGATTCGCAGCTTAAGCCGCTTTGCGACTATCTGATGAACACCTACGGAATAAGCGAAAGGCATATTATCGCGGCAAATGAGGGTAACTGTGTCGGCATAGCCGCCGGCTATCACCTTGCCACCGGAGGGGTGCCGCTTGTTTATATGCAGAACAGCGGTATCGGAAACACCGTCAATCCCGTTGCCTCGCTTTTGAACGATAGGGTTTATGCCATACCGGCGGTATTCGTTGTCGGTTGGAGAGGTGAGCCCGGAATCAAGGATGAGCCACAGCACATTTTTCAGGGTGAGGTCACGGTAAAGCTTCTCGAGGATATGGATATTGCCGTTTTCGTGCTCGGAAAGGACACCTCCGTTGAGGAGCTTGCCGAATTTGCGGCAAGCACCGAGTCGAGGCTCGCCTCGGGTAAAAGTGTTGCCTATGTTGTTCGTAAGGGCGCTCTTGAGTATAACGAAAGGGTCGAATACAGAAACGCTTGCAGCATGCTTCGCGAGGAGATAATCCGTCATATAACCGCCGTTTCGGGCGAGGATCCGATAGTCTCCACAACCGGCAAGGCCTCACGCGAGCTCTTTGAGCTCAGAGAGGCGGCAGGTCAGCCGCACGGCTATGATTTTCTTACGGTCGGCTCTATGGGACATTCCTCCTCAATCGCACTCGGCGTTGCGCTGAATAAGCCCGACCGCAGAGTCTGGTGCATAGACGGCGACGGTGCCGCGCTTATGCACATGGGCTCTCTCGCCGTTATAGGCTCCTTTGCTCCGAAAAATCTTATACATGTGGTTATCAATAACCGCGTTCACGAAACTGTAGGCGGAATGCCGACGGTAGCCTCCACCGCCAAGCTTTCGGAGGTTGCAAGAGCCTGCGGATATAAAAAAATATTCCGTGCAGACAGCCTTGAGGAGCTTGATTCGGTGCTGAAGGAGGCGGCGGAAGCGGGCGAGCTGAGCTTTATTGAGGCCTCGGCGGCAATAGGCTCGCGTGCCGATCTCGGCAGACCCACCACGACAGCCCTTGAAAACAAGATCAACTTTATGAATAATCTGAAGGAGAGCAAATAATGACCGCACTGATACTTAATTCGGGTCTCGGCAGAAGAATGGGTGTGCTCACAAGCGAGCATCCCAAATGCATGACCGAAATATCCATATCCGAAACGATACTTTCAAGACAGCTTTTGAAGCTTCGCGAGGCCGGCGTGAAAAGGGTTGTCATTACTACGGGGCTTTTTGATGAGGTGCTGCGCGAGTACTGTGACTCACTCAACACCGGTCTTGATATCGTCTTTGTGAAGAATCCCGATTATGATAAGACAAATTATATTTATTCGATATACTGCGCCCGTGAGCTTTTGAAGGACGACGATATTCTGCTTTTGCACGGAGATCTCGTTTTCGAAAGCAGCGTGCTTGAGTCTGCACTTTCCGCCGAGACCGGCGTAATGACGGTTTCCTCCACGCTTCCTCTGCCCGAAAAGGATTTCAAGGCAGTGCTCAAGGACGGAAAAATAAGCGCAGTCGGCATTGAATTCTTTGAAAACTCCGTCGCCGCACAGCCGCTTTACAAGCTGCCCCGTAAGGATTGGCTTGTATGGCTTGAGGAAATCTGCCGCTTCTGCGAGGGCGGAGAAGCCTCCTGCTATGCCGAGAACGCCTTTAACAGGGTATCGGACCGCTGCACAATACTTCCGCTTGATGTAAAGGATGCGCTTTGCAGTGAAATAGATACTCCCGAGGATCTTGAAAGGGTATCCGCAGCGGCAAAAAAGGCCGACGAGCGCAGCGTGTATATGTGCGTTTCGGCAGATGTTCTGCATTCGGGACATATTTCCATAATCAAAAAGGCCGCAAGCCTCGGCAGGCTCACCGTCGGCGTGCTTTCGGACGAGGCGGTTGCCTCCTATAAGCGTTTTCCGCTCGTGCCCTTTGAGGAAAGAAAGGCACTTTTCGAGAGCATAAACGGTGTCGTAAGTGTGGTCGAGCAAAAGGAGCTTTCCTATAAGGAAATACTGAATGAGCTTCGCCCCGACATCGTCGTACACGGAGACAATTGGCGAGAGGGCTTCCAAAAGCCGGTTCGTGACGAGGTTGTGGAGCTGCTCTCGGGCTGGGGCGGCAGGCTTGTCGAATTCCCGTATTCTGGTGACGAAAAATACAAGGCACTTGAGGAGCGCTCGCGCGCCGAGCTTTCCATGCCCGATGTGCGCCGTGCAAGACTGAAAAAGCTTCTCGGAATGAAGGGCTGTGTAAATGCCATCGAGGCTCACAGCGGAATCACCGGACTCATTGCCGAAAAAACCGTCGTTTACGAGGACGGAAGGGCATATCAGTTTGATGCCATGTGGGTGTCCTCGCTTTGCGATTCGACCGCCAAGGGCAAGCCCGATATCGAGCTTGTCGATATGACCTCCCGCTTCCGTACAATAGACGATATTATGGAGGTTACCACAAAGCCGATAATTTTCGACGGTGACACGGGCGGACTTACCGAGCATTTTGTTTACACCGTACGCACACTTGAAAGAATGGGCGTATCGATGATCATAATCGAGGACAAAACCGGTCTTAAGAAGAATTCGCTCTTCGGCACCGAGGTCGAGCAGACACAGGACAGCATAGAGAGCTTCTCCGCCAAGATAGCGGCCGGCAAAAGGGCACAGAAGACCAAGGACTTTATGATATGCGCGAGAATTGAGAGCCTTATTCTTGAAAGAGGCCTTGAGGATGCGCTTGAAAGAGCCTTTGCCTTCGCCGCGGCGGGTGCCGATGCCATAATGATCCACTCGAGGAAAAAGGATCCCGACGAAATATTCGAATTCACCGCACGCTTCAGGGAAAAGGACAGCACAACTCCGATAGTCGTTGTGCCGACCTCCTTTAATACCGTGACCGAGAGTGAATTCCGCGACAGAGGAATCAATGTCGTAATATATGCAAATCAGCTTACAAGAAGCGGCTTCCCCGCAATGAGAAAAGCCGCCGAGACCATCCTTACCAACCACAGAGCCAAGGAGGCCGATGAGCTTTGCATGCCAATCAAGGAAATTCTCACCTTGATTCCGGAGGAAGCTTGATGCAGAAAATACTTTTCGGGAGAAACGAGCTTTCCTCGCTTAAGAGCCTCGGCTCGACTCGCCCGTTGCTGGTATGCGATCCCTTCTTTATGAGCTCGGAGCTTTACCCTGCGGTTGCAGAATCATTTGAGTCGGTCACTCCCTTTTCGGGTTTTTCACCCAATCCTAAGCTCTCCGAGGCCGAGGCGGGTGCTGCCGCTTACCGTGCCGAGGACTGCGACGGTCTGATAGCCGTGGGCGGCGGGAGTGCGATCGATACGGCAAAATGCATCAGAAGGCAGATAGGAGGCACCGTCGAGGGCACCGCAGCGGTTCCCTTTGCGGCTATGCCTACCACCGCGGGAACGGGCAGCGAATCCACGCGCTTTGCAGTAATATACGAAAACGGCGAAAAGCGCTCCCTGAGCGGTGACGAGCTCCTGCCCGACCTTGCTCTTTTGATACCCGAGCTTCTTGCCTCACTGCCGATATATCAAAGAAAGTGCACTCTGCTTGATGCGCTCTGTCAGGCCACCGAATCCTATTGGTCGCGCTCCTCAACAGAGGAAAGCAGAGAGCTTTCAAGGCAGGCGATAGAGCTTATACTGCCGAATATAGCCACCTACGTCAGCGGTGAAGTCTCCGCGGACGAGGTAATACTTAAGGCCTCAAATCTTGCGGGACAGGCTATTTCCGTGACCACGACCACGGCGCCGCATGCAATGAGCTACAAGCTCACCTCAAAATACGGAATTCCCCACGGCCTCGCCGTTGCGCTGACGCTTCCGGGCGTTTTAAGGGCAATGGTAAGCGGCAGTGGCGAATGCACCGACCCGAGAGGCAGAGCCTTTTTGGAGGCACGGCTGAACGAGCTTGCCGAGCTTTACGGATACTCCGAGCCGATGAAATGGGCGGAGGGCTTTTCCGCACTGCTTTCTCAGCTCTCACTTAAGGCCCCCGAAATTACCGCAGAGGCTGCCGAGGAGCTTGCTCTTTCGGTTAATGCTGAGCGCCTGAAAAATAACCCCGTGCTCCTGTCAATAGAGGAGCTCAGGGCAATATACGCCGAGCTTTAGTGGTAAATGCCCGTCCGTGTGACCGAAACGCGGGTCGGGCATTTGTCATACAGCAGCTATCGAGGGCATAAATTTATAAAAAATGTCTTCGAAAGGACGATTGCCTTGAAAATACTCGGTGTCGTACTGCTCAGCCTTGCAGTCATTTATCTTTTGGTACTGTCGGTTGTTTTTTACCGTCAGGGCAGATTTGTAAAGGCCATGCTTATAACCGCGGCAAGCGGTATTGCGGCAATGCTTATTGTAAATCTCATCTCACGCTTCACGGGGGTGCGACTGCCCTACAATCCGTGGACGGTAGGTGTGGGTGCCCTTATGGGCTTACCGGGTATAATCGCGCTTATGCTTATCAATCTGTTTTTTTAACGAAGGGAGCAAGCCATGCTTAGGCTCGTATTGGGAACCGATCAGGGCGAAAAAACACTTGAAATACTTAAAAGAATATCCGATTGCCTCGACAGCGGACGAGGCGAGAAAATACTGCTGCTTGTGCCAGAGCAGTTTTCCTTTGAATGCGAAAAGGAGCTCTTGAAAAGGCTCGGCGCTGCAAGGGCAAACAGAGTTTCTGTCGTAAGCTTCACGCGGCTTTGCAGGCTGATTCTCGGGGAAACGGGTGGAATTGCCGCCAAAATCGCCGACGACGGAGTCAGAATGCTCATGCTCGGACAGGCGGTCGAGGGTCTTAAGGACACCCTGCGCGTCTACGGAGGAGCCTCGGAGCCCAACGCCTTTGCCGCAAGGCTGCTCGGCGATATCAACGAGCTCAAGCAGGCTGCACTCACACCGGCAATGCTCAGGCAATGCGCGGCGGAGGTTGCCTCTGCGGGCCTGCGGGACAAGCTTTACGATATGTCCGATATTCTTTCGGCATACGATTCCCTACTTGTCGGTAAATTCACCGATCCCGCGGATATGCTGACCGTGACGGCGGCGAGAGCTGCCGAAAGCAAATGGTTTGCGGACAGGCTTGTCTTTGTTGACGGCTTTACGGGCTTCACACGCTCGCAGTATCTTTTGCTTGAGGAGGCAGTCAGGCGATGTTCCGAGGCTGTCTTCGGCTTTTGCTGTGACGAGGATAAGGGTGGCTCGCCGATCTTCGAAAACATAAGAAATGAGATATCCTTTATTCGCTCGCTTGCCGCCAAGCACGGAATAGCCGAGGCGGAGCCGAGTCTTGTTGAGAGCAGCAGGGCGAACGACGCGATTTCCGCGGTGGGCACTCTGCTTAAGTACGGAAGGGCCGTGCCCTTTGAGAACAAGAATGTATTTATTACCGAGTGCGACTCTCCCGAGGACGAGGCGGAATTCGTTGCCTCCGAGATGCATCGGCTTGTGCGCACCGAGGCGGCGCGTTGGCGCGATTTTGTCCTGATAAGCGGTAAGGACAATGACCTTTCTCTGCCGCTCGCGGCCGCCGCAAGAAGGCACGGGATACCCATGTTTATTTCAAAAACGGTGCCTATGCGTGAGCTGCCGCTCGCCTGCTTTGTTTCATCGGTTCTCAGCTGTGCGGCCAACGGTAAAAGAACCGAGGATATGCTTTCCCTGCTGCGCTCGGGGCTTTGCGGACTTACCTCGGAGGAGGTCGAACGGGTCGAGAGCTACGCATATATCTGGAGCATTTCGGGAGCGGCATGGGAGAAACGATGGGGGCTCAGCCCCTACGGCTTGGAGGAAAGACCGCGAAAAAGCTATGAGGCAGAGCTTGAGCAGCTCAATGAGCTTCGCGCACGCGTGATTGAGCCGCTGAGCACCTTTGAAAAAACGGTAAAAGCCGGCTCCTTTACCGCCGCAGAGCTCGTGAAGGCGCTTTATCGCCTGCTTTCGGATTATTCCGTGGCAGACATGCTTGCAGCTCATGCCGAGCGGCTTGAGGCACTCGGTGAGCATGAGTCGGCTTCACTTCAGTACTCTTCATGGGATCGCTTAATGAGCATACTTGACCGAATAACCCTTTGCTGTGAGGGAAGGAGCATAAGGCTTTCGACAGCCTTCGACATGCTCCAAACCGCCTTTGCCACCGAAACAGTCGGAAGCATACCGCAAAGAACCGATGAGGTCATATACGGAACAGCCGACAGGATAAGGCCGATGCACCCGAAAACCGTCTTCGTGCTCGGGGCAAATTACGGCGTTTTCCCTGCGGGAATAAGCAATACGGGTCTGTTTTCTCTCGCCGAAAGAGAAGAAATGGCAAAATCGGGAGCTCCGCTGCCCGACAGATACAAGGCGGCGGTTACCGAGCAGAGCTATTTCTTTTATACCGCCTGCACACAGGCCTCGGATAAGGTTTACATAACCTATTCAAAGCAAGCCTCCGGCTGTGAGCTGAAGCCTGCTGTACAGGTCAAAAAGCTGCTCGGTATGACCGAGCTGTCAAAGGCTTGCTTTTCCTCCTCGGAATGCGGCGCCGATTCGATTGAGTCGGCGGCCTCAGCCTTTCAGCGTGTTGCGGCAGCGTGGCAGAGTCCGGACACCGATACCGCAACCTTAAGGCTTGCGCTTGAAATGTCGGGCTATTCCGACAGGCTGTCAAGGCTTGGCCGCGGAATCACAAGAGGTGAGGTCACCGTTTCCGAGGCCACCGCCTCACGGCTTTACAGGGACGGAGCGCACATTTCTCCCTCGCAGGTGGAAAGCTTTTACTCCTGTCCGTTTATGTATTTCTGTCGATACGGTATGGGTCTAAAGCCCAAAAAGCGTGCACGGCTTGACAGTCTTTCACGCGGCACGGCGGCACATTATATACTCGAAAGGGTTTTAAAAAGCTATGAGGGTAGATATTCCGAGCTGACTGCCGAGAATGTAAGTCAAGAGACCGAGGCGGCCCTGGCAGACTATTTTGCCGAGCTGTCGGTTGACAGAGGCAGCCTTGACGGTGCCTCACGCTACGCTCTTGAGGCCCTGTCAAAGGGGGTTGAGGGTGTTCTTTTGAGCATTGCCGCCGAGCTTGCGCAAAGCGACTTTGCACCCACCGGCTTTGAAGCTGCCGTTGCCGAAGACGGCGAGCTTGCCCCTCTTGAAATCAAGAGTGAGAGTCGAAGCGTGAAGCTTATCGGTAAGATTGACCGAGTTGACATAACACTGTTAGAGGACGGCAGGAGCTATGTGAGAATCATCGACTATAAGACGGGTAAAAAGTCCTTCAAGCTCAGTAATGTTCTTTATGGGCTTAACATGCAGATGCTCTTTTATCTGTATGCCGTCACCGAAAACAGGAAAAAGCCGTTTGGCCGGCTCTCTCCTGCCGGAATACTTTACACACAGGTATTTCCGCAGCTCGGAGAGGAGCAGGGTGAGCTGAAGCCGAGCGGACTTTTGACCTCGGATATCGCGGTGCTTGAAAAAATGGAAAAAAAGCTTGCCGGAAAATATATTCCTCTGAAAATGAATAAGGACGGAACGATTAATAAGGATGCAAATGTCATTTCGGAGGAGGATTTCGCGACCGTGTTCGAATACATTACGAAAAAAGCAGCCGACATGGCAGAGGCAACCGTAAAGGGTGAGGCCTCAGCCCGACCGATCAAATACAAGGACTTAGACGGCTGCAAATATTGCGATTTTCGCGCCGTTTGCGGTCTTGAGGAGGAGAGCTCGGACGAAAGGCCGCCTCATTCCGACAAGTCAAATGCAGAGCTTACGGAGCTTATGAGAAGGGAGCTGGAGCAGGAGTGAAAAAGCTGACAGAAAAACAGGAGCTTGCGGCCTCCTCCAAGGGCTCGGTCGTTGTTTATGCCGCCGCCGGAAGCGGAAAGACCGCTGTTCTCACCGAGCGAGTGATACGGATAATATCCGATGCCGAGCACCCCGTTCCGGCAGATCGCTTGCTTATAGTGACCTTTACGAACGCCGCTGCGGCCGAAATGAAGGGAAGAATAGCCGAGGCGCTTGCCGAGCTTTCCGAAAGAGAGCCGAGCAATTATCTCGAAAAGCAGCAGCTGCTGCTTTCTGCGGCGCCTATATGTACAATCGATTCCTTTTGCATAAATCTTGTAAGAGATAACTTTGAAAAGGCAGGAGTCCGCCCCGATTTTTCCTCCGCCGATGAGGCAAGGCTTGCTCCGGTCAGGGATGCGGTCATCAGGGAAATGGTCAATGAGAGGGCTGCCGCGGAGGATGAGGATTTTGCACTGCTTGCCGAATGCTTAAATCTTGATGCATCACTTGCCGACTTTTCCGAAACGGTTAATAAGGTATATTCAAGCAGCAGAAGCCTGCCTTTCCCCGAGGAGTGGCTCAGGGAATCTGCAGAATGCTATCTCACGGAGGATCACGGACTGCACTTTTGGCAGAAAAAGCTCTTTTCCGCTGCCGAAAAGGAGCTTGATGCGATACTGTCTCTTGTTGACACCGGCGATATGTATTTCAGGGAGTTCCCCGATGCGCATGCAGCCTGCGGAAAGTATTTTGCGGCCTTTGCGGCAGATGCCGCCATGGTTAAGAGCAGCATTGAGGAAGGCAATTGGAATTTGACCCGTGAAGGACTTAAGTCACTTTCACTCGCTGCCGCAGGACGAAGCCTCGGTAAGGTAGGCGGCCTTTTTCTTAAAAAATACAATTCCGTCGTAAGGGAGCCCGTAAACAAGCGAGTTAAAAAGCTTTCGACGGCTTTCGCACAGACAGCAGCAGAGGCTGAAGCACTTCTCACACTTGAGGCGAGGGCGGTGGGTGCACTGGTGAGCTTTGTGCTTGAGTACGGACAGCGGCTCAGGGCCGAGCTTATAAAGAAAAATATCCTGACCTTCGACATGACAGAGCACATGGCCTTTGAGCTCGTTTGCAGGCAGGATGAAAGCGGCAGACAGGTGCCCACGGAAATAGGCAAGCGCCTTTCCGAGTATTATTACGGCGTCCTTGTCGATGAGTATCAGGATAACAACGCGCTTCAGGATGCTCTTTTCAGGATGATTTCGGATGAGGGACGGCAGCTTTTCACGGTCGGTGATGCCAAGCAAAGCATATACGGCTTCCGCCATGCCGATCCGAGCATCTTTGTCGGCTATCGCGACGAATACCCCGAATACAAAGCGGGAAGCGACCGCGGAAAAATAGTTCTCGATGCTAATTTTCGCTCACGCAGCGGAATATGTGCCTTTACCGATTTTCTGTTCTCGAAAATCATGAAAAAAGAGGTCGCGGGAATGGAATACACCGCGGACGATAAAATGACGGCACGCCTCGCCTTTGCCGAGACCGAGGAGCCGTCGGTTGAATACCATTCCGTGCTTTTTGACGGAGAGCTCACAAGCGCCGATGAGGCCGAGGCCCGTCATATAGCGGCTTATATAAAGCAGGCCGTTGAAAAAGGCACGCCTATAGGCGCCGTTAACGGTGCCGAGCCGAGGAGGGCGGAGTATCGTGACTTTGCCGTGCTTATGCGCTCGGTAAAAGGGGGCAGAGGCTCGGCTCTTATAAAGGAGCTCAGAAGGGTCGGAATCCCCGTAAGCTTTGAGTCGGATCAGCTCTTCGGAACCACCGAGATCAATGCGATTCTTTCTCTGCTGAAAGCGATAGAAAGCAGATCGGACGCAATAGCTCTTACCGCAGCCGCCACCGGTCCGATCTTTGCAATACCGATAGATACCGTTGCCTCGGCAAAGGTTGAGTATCCCTCAAGCTCGCTCTACGGAAGCTTTCTGCTTGCTGCCGAGGCCGGCTGCCGTGAGCTTAAGCAGCTTACCGACGAGCTTAAGGAGCTTGCCGAAAGAAGCATAGGCATGAGGGTGTCGCAGCTTATAGAATATCTTTATGAGCGGTATTCCTTAAGGGAAATCATGAGCTCTGCGGATGAGGGCTGTCGCCGAAAGGCGGATCTTGATGCCTTTATGAATTTTGCAAGGGAATACGAGAGCTCGGGAGAGCCCACGCTTTCGGGCTTTCTGCGCTTTACTGAGGGCTCAAGCTGCGTAAGCTCCCTGTCGGGCGCAGGCGGGAGCAATGCGGTATCGCTGATGACAATACACAAATCAAAGGGTCTGCAGTTTCCGATCTGTATACTTGCTGGCTGTTCGGCACACTTTGACCACAGAGATGAGCGGGCGGTGGTGAGAATGCGTGCGCATGAGGGAATATCCGTAAATATCAGTGACAGATTCACGAGAACAAGACAGGTTCCCATTTCGGCAAGAGCACTGAGTGACAGCATCAATCGGGAAATGCTTGCCGAGGAGGAGCGCCTGCTGTATGTTGCCCTCACAAGAGCCGCGGAAAAGGCTGTGTTTGTGATGAGCGATAAAAGCGAATTCGAGCTTCCGGAGCTCAGCGTCGAGGAAAAGCGTGATTTGCGACTCGGCACGGGAACGGTACGCTCCGCCGATTGCTATGCAGCTTGGTTGAAGGCTGCGGCAGCTCTGTTGGTGTCAACCGAAAAGAGCACTGCCTGTGAGTATTTGTCTGAGGTCGGCTCCGATACGCCGCTTTTGAAAATATGCCGCTTTTCCGACGGCGCCGATACCGCTGCGGAGCGTTGGGAGGAGCTTGCTGCTCCCGAGCCGGATGTCGAAAAGGCCGGGCGGCTTGCCGAGGTGTTCTCCTTTACCTATCCCCACGGAGCGCCCGCACTTTCCAAAACCACCGTCAGCAGAATACTTGCCGAGGAAAACAGGGCACAGTGTCTGACAAGAAGACCCTCTGTCTGCTCCTCTGACGGCAGGACTGCCGCCGAAAAGGGAACGGCAATGCACAGATTTATGCAGTATGCGGATTTCGCCTCGGCCGAAAGGGATATAGAGTCGGAGATCACTCGCCTTACCGAGTGGGAATATCTGAGCGAGTCTGAGACCGAGCTGCTTGACAGAGCCGCACTGAGAAGCTTTTTCGAGAGCGAGCTTTATAAAAAAATCAGCTCTGCCGCATTTGTGCTCCGCGAGCAGAACTTTCTCGTGCCTCTTGAGGGCGGTGAGACGCTCATTCAGGGCTCGGTCGACTGTGCCTTCGGAGATGACAGCGGCCTTACCGTCATTGATTTCAAAACCACGGCTGCCGATGAGGAGGGACTGAAGCAGCTCTATCAGCCGCAGCTTGATATATATGCCGCGGCAATGTCCGAGCTGACCGAGCTTCTCGTGACGGGAAAATATATATATTCCTTCCACCTCGGAAAAACGGTTGAATTGAATTAACAGATAATGGGCTGACTCTGCTTTCCCGAAAGAGCATCGTAAACCGTTTGAGGAAGCAGAGAAAAATCAGCCACACAGGAGCGGTGCTTTGAATAAGGGGCGTCCTCGGTGAACGGAACGAAAAAGTAATGCTTTCCGTTCATCAGGGCGCCTATATTTTTTGCCGAGGCCGCAAGGGCATCGTTGGTTGAAACGGCAATGACGGTCGGCCGCTCGTTTCTGAGATGTGCCTTTGCCGCCATGGTAACCGAGGAATCGGTCACTCCCGAGGCAAGCTTGCCGAGCGTGTTTCCCGTGCAGGGAGCGATAACAAGAAGGTCAAGCAGAGCCTTGGGGCCTATCGGCTCGGCGCCCCTTATGTCGTGAATGATCTCCCTTTCGCATATTTCCCAAACCGCGCTTTTGAAATGCTCGGCGGTGCCGAATCTTGTGTCTGTGTTGTAAACTATCTCCGACATTATCGGATATATCTCGGCTCCGAGCTCGCGCAGCACCCGCATTTGAGGCAAAACGCGCTCAAGAGTGCAAAAGGAGCCGCAAAGAGCAAAGCCGATTTTTTTGTTCAGCATGGCAAT
>CAZDEI010000012.1:0-12269 GCA_964504325.1 uncultured Eubacteriales bacterium
GGTTTATTGTTAAGTAAGGAGGAAAGCCCTATGTCGAAATTTTACAAGATATATTTTGCGTGTGTCGGCGGCTTTCTCGCCCTTTTGATCGCGGGCTCGGTGCTGCTCATCTCGGTTCTTTCAAGCTATGAAAGCAGTGTCCCCAAGAATGTTGCCGAGGCTTGCTTTAACGAGTATGTAATGAAATATAATTTCGCCTCGCTCAGGGGTGATTCCTCCGGCTTTGAAAACGCAGAGCTCATTAACAACGCCTGCCGTGAAAGGTATGAGGGGAGAGAGCTTACCCTTTTGGCTGCAAAGGCCTCGACCGACGGCTCCCAAAGCTATATCGTAAAGTGCGGAGATGAGCGAGTACTGTCGTTTTCTGTCGAAAAATCAGGTGAAAACACCGCCTTCGGCTTTGAAAAATACAAAATCGGCGATGTCAGCTTTGATTTCTGCGATGATGTGAACATCAAGGCACCCTCCGATGCGACCGTGTTTATCAACGGAATTGAGGTTGGCAGGGAGCACCTTGTCGAGGGCGGCGACAGCGGCGAAAAGGTAAAGCTGCCCGACGGACTCACGCCGATAAGCTACAGCACCTACAAGGTGGACGGCCTTGTCGCCAAGCCTACCGTGACTGCGACCTCCTCGGACGGTACCGCCCTTGAGGTTACCTACAGCAGTGCTGCTGAGCGCTATGAGGCGGCAATGAGCTCGGATGCCGCTCTTGAGGAGGCATATGCCGACTATTGTATAGCAGCAACAAAAAATTATGCGACCTACATGGCCGATGACGGCTGGTTCGGAATGATAACGAAGTATTTCGAGCCCGGCACCGAAACCTATAATTATATAAAGGATACCTCGGTCTCCTTTGTGTGGGATCATGACAGCTACAGCTTTGAAAAGGAATGGGCGGGCGATTTCGTTAAGTACAGCGACACCGTATTTACCTGTCGCGTGACCATGACGCAGAATCTCTTCCTCGCAAGCAAGGAGCCCTATCATGATTATATAGATCTCACCCTTACCATGCATAAGGTCAACGGTGTTTATCTGATCTACAATATCAAAAACAACGGGTGATAAAGGATGAATGCACTGACGGATATCGATCTTTCGGTTTTAAATTGGATACAGGAAAATTTGAGGTGCGCCTTTTTGGATGTGCTCGCTCCTATCGTTACTATGTTCGGTGATAAGGGCATTTTTTGGATCGCTGTGGCACTGCTTTTGCTGTGCTTTAAGAAAACCCGCAAAACGGGTGCAATGATGGGCGCGGCTCTGCTCATCGGCGTTATTTTCGGAAACGGAATTTTGAAAAATGTAATCGCGAGAACAAGACCGTACGATCTTCCCGGCGTAGAAATAGAGCTGCTTGTAGAGCGCCTTTCGGATTTTTCCTTTCCGTCGGGTCACACGCTTGCCTCCTTTGAATGTGCAACCGTGCTGATGTGCAGGGACAGGCGATTCGGAATACCGGCACTCGTGCTTGCCGTGCTTATAGCACTTTCAAGGCTTTATCTCTTTGTTCATTTCCCGAGCGATGTCATCGGAGGGGCACTTTTGGGTGCCGCCATCGGTCTGCTTGCGGTTTTTGCCGTCGGCAGACTTTGGAACCGTATAGCCGCTCATTATTCAAATAAAGGGCTGCGCACAAAGCAGGAATAAAGCACCTTTACCGTGTCTGCCTTCGGCTCGCCTCCTAAAATCAGGGCAAGCAGAACAAGACAGGCGGCGGCAAAGCCGATCGAAAAGAATATCAGCAGCGAAATAAGTATAAGCTTTTCCTTTGATTTCAAAAAATGCACTCCTTATTGCAGGGTGCGGCAAAAAGGCTTGCTTTACTTTTGGCCGCAGGTGTGGTATTATTAATTATATGTTCTATACAGATGAAACGGAGTTGAAAAACATGGCAGATACGGAATTCCTCGAATACAAGGGAAAGCCCATTGTAAGAAAGGGCGATACCATATATTACGGCAGCTCCTCGGAGAAATATGTTGTAATGCTTAAGATACTTTCGGAAAAGCTCCTCGGCGGAGAAAAAACGGCAGACAGAGTCTCGGTTCAGCTCATTTCCACCGACGATAGCCTTTCCCCCTCAGAGCGCGTGTCCAAGTCAAGCGAAAAGAACGGTCTTTACAACGCCTTGGATATCGGTGCTATTTGGCTTGAAAGAGCCCTTAAAAAGTAAGTAGCAAAATAAGCCGTGTAAAAGCGGCTTTTTTGTTGCCCGTTTATAATCACAGACGGAACGCCGTCGGACAAGAGGTAGATCATGAAAAAAATACCCGAATTTTTCAAAAGAAAGAATGTAACGCTGTCTCCGAAGCTGTATTTTGTCGACGTGATGGGAACGATGGCCCTCGGACTGTTTGCTTCACTGCTCATCGGCACGATTTTCGGAACTCTCGGAAAATACACCGGCTGGGAATTTCTGAATGAGCTTGCAACCTACACAAAGGCTGCCACGGGAGCCGCTCTCGGAGTTGCGATTGCTTATAAGCTGCAGGCTCCGCCGCTTGTGCTTTTCAGTGCCGCTGCGGTCGGAATTGCGGGAAACGGTCTTGAAACCGAGTTTATGCTCGGCGGTCAGCTTAAGAGCATAAGTGCCGGACCTGCGGGAGCCTTTTTGGTCGTGCTTGTGGCAACCGAGCTTGGAAAGCTTGTTTCCAAGGAAACAAAAATCGACATTCTTGTGACACCGACCGTCACGGTCGCATCCGGCATTGCGCTTGCAAAGCTAATATGCCCCGGAATTGCCTATTGCATGTATTGGCTCGGATATTTTATAAATACCGCAACCGAAATGCAACCGGTTATCATGGGTATCATAATTTCGGTTGTTATCGGAATGATACTGACTCTTCCCATAAGCAGTGCTGCCATATGCGCAATGATAGGAATATCGGGAATTGCGGGCGGCGCCGCCGGAGCAGGCTGCTGCGCACAGATGGTCGGCTTTGCGGTTATCAGCTTTTCGGTCAACGGTATGTCGGGTCTTGTCGCACAGGGTCTCGGAACCTCAATGCTTCAAATGGGCAACATCGTTAAAAATCCTCGCATTTGGATTGCTCCTACTCTTGCCTCTGCAGTCACGGGACCTCTTTCGGCAGCGGTTTTCGAGCTCAAATGTACAGGTGTTTCTGCGGGAATGGGCACCTGCGGACTTGTCAGCCCGATAGATATGATAGCCTCCACCGAAATGAATGCCTTCAGGTGGGTGGGACTCCTGCTTATCTGTATAGTATTGCCTGCCGTGCTTTCCCTGATATTCAATGCGATTCTTCTGAGAATCGGTTGGGTCAAAAAGGAGGATTACAGACTTTCTCCGTAATTCTCAGCATTAACGCAAAAAGCTCTTGCCGAGGTGAGAAGCCCCGACAAGCGCTTTTTACTGTATAAAAGACCGCCTTGGCCGTTTTTCGGATGAGGCGGATGAATTTTCGGATTTAAATGGCGCTCGTGCAAGGCCGGGCTACATACGGATAAGCTCGGCACCGAGCAGAGCGGCATCCTCCGGATTGTGCGAAATCATGAGAATCGGCTTGTCGCCGAAGCGCTCGAGTATCATTCTTGACATTAAAGCACGGTTGTCCGAATCAAGTCCGTTAAAGGGCTCGTCGAGCAGCAGAGCAGATGAATCGAAATTCAGCGCCCTGAGTATTGCAAGCCGTCGCTTCATTCCTCCGCTGAGCTGAGCCGTACGCATATGAGCTATACCTTCAAGCCCTGCCTCACGGAGCAGCTCTGAGGCGCCCTGCTCGGAGCCGACTGCGGATATTTGCCGAAGAGCACCGGCTGCTTTGAAAAGCCTGTCCTCCTGAAATACCGCCGAGACCCGCTCGGGTACCGATATGCTTCCCGAGGAGGGGGTGAGCAGACCGAGCACAAGCCTTCCGACTGTTGTTTTTCCGCAGCCCGAGGGCCCGGAAAGGCACACTCTGCCTCCGTCGGGTATGCTCAGAGAAAAGTCGGATAAAATCTGTCTGTCTCCGTACGAAAAGGAAACCGAATCAAGAATTATCGGCATTTGTGACCCCTCGCTTTCCCACACTGCGCTTTTTGATTATGTACCTGAGCAGCAGCTCCACCGCAAGGCTGAGCAGCACGGTAACTGCCGTATAGGCAAAAACATTTTCGGCTTCAAGGTGCTGCTTCGCGGTGTACAGTCCCTTTCCGATAGCATATTTCGGCAGACAGATAACCTCTGCGGCTACTGCCGATTTCCAACAGAAGCCGAGACAGGTGACAGAGGCGGAAACCATAGCTTCCTTCACGGCCGGCAGAGTGACAAGACGAAAATGACCGAAGCCCGAGAGCTTAAAAACCGCAGCGGCCTCGTCAAGCTCGGGGTCGCCGCGAAACGCCGAATCGCAAACCGATTCCCAAATAATGGGCAGCCCCATGAAAAAGGCAATAAAGGCCGGCAGCAGATCGGTTTTTATCCACACAAGGGCAAGAATTATAAAGGAGGCAACGGGGATCGCCCGCATGATGTGCAATATCGGTGAAAAAAGAGTCTTAAGCAGGGAAAAGCGCGCCGTCAGAAGTCCTAACGCAAAGCCGACTGTAATCGCACCGAAAAAGCCCGCAAGAACCCTCACCAGGCTGTAAAGCACCGAAATTCTGAACCTCTCCGTGCCGAGCTCGGTTATAAGCGCCTTCAAAACGGAAAGCGGGGACGGAACAAGAAGCTCTGTCCCCACTGCCATGGCAAGCAGCTGCCAAGCGCCGATCCAAACGGCGAAAATCACAATAAATTTCAGTAGCTTACGGAATATAGTAGAAGCTGTCATCGGGAAGGGCACCGCCTATTGACTTGGGATTAGCATCGAAGAGCACCTTGAGATATCCGCCGAGCCTTGTCTTCATGTCGGAGCCGTCGCAGTAAGCGATGCTGCAGTTGGGAATTGCGGAAAGTGCTATTTCCTTGCTTGCGATTATTTCGTATTTTACGGTCAGCTCGGCTGCCTTGTCGATATCGGCTACCGCATTGACGGAGGCCTTGTATTCCTCAAGAAATTTTGCAACAGCCTCGGGATGCTCCTCAAGAAATGCGGCGCGGACTATTACGCAGCCCATCATAAGTGAGCTTTCGGGAGCAACCTTATCCCATTCGGCTCCGAGGTTGAGCACGCGCCTTGTAAGAAGAGATTTGTTCAAAACGGAGCTTGCTGCAGGCTCGGGAACCACGGCAAGGCTTATGCTTCCCGAAACCATCTTTGCGACAAGCTCATCGTTGGAGGCGAGGAAGCGTATATCGACATCCTTGTCGGGATCAAGTCCGTTTTCCTCAAGCAGGAAGCGGAGAATATATTCGGGATTGGAGCCCTCACCTGTTGAATAGACGGTTTTGCCCTTGAGGTCGGCAAAGGAATTTACCGAGCTACCCGTTTCAAGCAGGGAAAGCACACTGTAGGTGTTCACTGCGAGCACCTTAACCTTACTCTCGGTCTTTTTATAAAGTGTAGAGGCAAGATTTGTGGGGACGGCGGCAATATCAAGTTCACCGGTGGCAATTTTGCCGACGACCTCATCGGGAGCGCTCGAAACGGTAAAGCTGTAATTGTTGGCGGCGGTTTTCAGCTCGGCCTTTTCCATGAGGGCGGCCATTCCGATGGCCGTAGGGCCCTTTATTCCGCCGACATTGATGTCTACGGGAGTATATTCGACACTTGAGGTGTCGGAGGATGAGGGGATCGAGGCGGTGCCGCCCGAGGCACAGCCTGCAAGGCCGAAGATTATAACGGCACACAGTAACAGCGGTAAAAGTCTTTTCATTTGTTTATTTCTCCTTAATATTAATTGTTATTATACCCTTACTCCGTGTGATAAGCCCCTGCTCGGTCAGGCTTGTCAGTGATCTGTAAAGGCTTGTTCTTCCGACACCGATCCTTTTTGAAAGGTCGGTCACCGAGATTTTCAGCCTTCCGTCTGCCGAGGTCGCCTTTTTGATAAAGGAAAGCAGTCTTTCGTCGGTTCCCTTGGCCGCAAGGTCGGATATTCTGCCGTTCAGATAGCGGATTTTTTCACTTAAAAAGCGAATGTATCCGACTGCCGCACCCTCGACCTCGTCGAAAATTCTGCATACAGCTTGCTTTGAAACGGTGACGGCAATACAGTCGGAAAGCGCGAGAATGTCGGTAACAGCCTCTCCTCCGAACAGAACGGAGCAGCCGAAAACATCTCCCGGCAAAAGCTTTTTCATAACCGTGCTGTCACTGCCCGAGGCCGCAACGGCCGCCCTGCCGGAGGCAAGACAGCAAAGGCTTTCCTTTATATATATCGTTTCGCCCTTTTTTATTTCGACGGCTTCCGCCTCGGCGGAAAGCACGGCGAGCACAGCCTCCCGGTCGGCGTCTCCGAAGACGGGTGACTCCGCAAAGCGACTTAAGCAACCGTGCTTGAGCTCCTGCTTCACACAACCACCTCCAAAAAAGTGTTTCAAACGGAACGTTTTTTTGTATTTTAACATATGCTACGCAATTTGTAAAGCTATATTTAATATTATTTATGTCTCGGACGCAGAGCTCGCTTTTAAACAGCCTCGGTCATTATTGCCGCCATCACGGTTATGTCGTCCGAGTGACCGTCGCTGCGAAGGCTTTGTGCCTGTCGGGCGATTCTCTCGCAAAGCCGAGCTGCACCCTCTCCCGAGTATTTTTCAAGCTCACGGCATATCCAATCACAGCCCTCGGAAAGGGCTCCGTCCGACAGCATTAAGAGAATATCTCCCTTTTTGAGCTCGGTTGCCGCCCTTGCAAAGGAGGCGGTTTTCAGTATTCCTATGGGGAGCGATGAGCAGGAGGCCTTGGAGGCGTGACCGTTTTTTAGCACAAAGGTGGGTGCCGTTCCCGCCTTAAGCATAAGGGCTTTTCCGCTGTAGAGATCTATTTCGGTCACATCAAGCGTAGTGAAGGCCTCGCTGCGAGATCGGTACATAAGGGCGGAATTGATAAGCTGCAGGGAGCATTCGGCTCCGAAGCCCGAGCATATCATTCGGCAGAAGAGTCCGCCTGCCATGCTGCTTGCGGAGGCGGCCTGCCTGCCGCTTCCCATTCCGTCACTTAAAACGAGGTACCTGCGGCCTCTGCCGTCGGAAAAGCTGTCAGCGGTATCACCCGAGGCCTCGCTGCCCTCCTCGGTAATGCGAAAAATGCCGATTTCCGGCTCGAATTTTGCCTTTTCGGTCATGGTGATAAGATAATTGCTTCCGCCTCTGACGACCTCGGGAATATCAAAGGCACGCATGGTAACGCTTTCTGCAAGCCCCCTGAGGCGTGCTCTCCCGACAGGCATTCCCCTCGCAATTGGGAGTGCGAGCTCGATACGCATTCTGCCGAGCCGGTCGGTAATGCAGCTCAGCCTGCTCGGGCGTACACCGAGTGAGCTCACTGCCTCGGACAGCTCGGCGGAAAGCTGATCACAGCAGCTTTGACAGGCGGCGGTCTCCTCGGAAAATTCCTTCAGCAGCTCGGAAAGGGCAAGGTATTCGTTTTTTATGGCCTCTCTGATTTCACGCAGACGGGAATCCTCCTCGAGCTGCCTTTTGTATTCGCCGTAGGCATCTCGTGCGGCCGCCTCAAGACGCTCTCGTCTCGGACAGCGGTGCAGCAGGGGAGCAGCATCGGCAAAGGAGCCGAAATCGGCCGTGAGTGAATAAATCTGAGCCTCGGTGGCGGCTTTGTCACGCTCCCAGCAGAGTGAGAGGTATCCGCAGCCCTCGCAGGCTCTGCGAAGGATGGCCTCGGATACCGAGTCGAGCCTCGGAGCCTCGGCGGCGGAAAGCCTGTCCGACACATCGGATATCATGCTTCCCACCGTGACGAGAGCCTCCGAGGCTGAGGAAAGTCGGTCGGCAACCGCCTGCTGTATTCCTGCAGAGCGATCGGCAATCGGTACACTTTTAAGAAACGAGCAAAGAGGAAAAATTGCCCGTGAGGGAAGCACGGCATATATTATACAGCCGGAAATGAATGAGGTGAAAAGCTCTGCCGAGGCGGCTCCGAAGCCCGAAAGAGCGGCTGTGACCGCAGCTACCGCGGTCATTGCCGATACCACGGCATATTTTCCCATGGGTGATACGAGGCCGCCTGCGATACCCGCAAGAGTAAAGGCGAGTGTCGGCAGGCTTTCACCTGCCGAAAGATAGGCCGCAGCGCCCATGAGTGCTCCGACAAGAGCTCCGGCAGAGGCTCCGCCCTGCTCGGCCGCAAGGGCGAGAAGCAGGGCGGAGGCGGTACAGCCGAGCGAAAGCAGACCGAGCCTGAGGTCGTACAGTCCCATGCATATAATACAGGCTGTGACGGCTGTGGCCGTGCGCTCGTAGGAGGTCATGCCGCCTGCGGAGGCTTTGACCGTGAGTGTCCTTGAGGAAAGCAGTGCCGCGGCACCGCCGAGCAGACCCTCTGCGGCACACAGCATAAGGGAAAGCAGTCCGCTGCCTCTCGTGACCGCTGCGGTTAAAAAGAGCAGCAGTGCCGTAGAGACGAAGATAAAGCCGTCGTGTTTTTTAAGCCTGCACAGGTAAGCCACCGCAAGCTTCACAGCGGCGGCAGCGGCACATGCGGCAGTATATCTGAAGCAGTCGCTTCCCACCGACGGAAGCAGATAGCCGAGCACGGCACCGGTGAGTGCAGAGGGCAGCAGCTCTGCCGGAGCAGCCGCGGAAACGGCAACTCCGAAGGGCAGCATATCTCCTGCAATTTTAGCTCTTGAAGAGATATATGCAAGCGTAAGCATGAGGAAATGTCTTGCCGCAGCCTCAAAAAGGCTGCGTGCGGCACGCGCTCCGGCTGCCGTTTCGGCAAATATTTTCATTTTTCGCACTTCCGTCTCTTTATTTGAATTTCGGCTTTCGGTAGCAGGGCAGAGCCGAAGACACGGCTCTGAGAAGCTGCTTTGCCTGCAAATACATTATATTTTTTCGCTCTTAAAAAGTTTGTCATACTCTGAGTGCCGAAAAAGTCCTATTTTCCCGTTTGAGGGTGAAAAAAAGTAAAAAAGCAGTTAAAAAAAGAGTTCAAAAACGGTCGGGTGTATGATATAATTAGCTTGAATATCCAATTGTCCGAAGGGAGGGTCTTTCATGAAGCTGCTGAAAAGCAGGCTGCTTTGCGTTGCGGCCGTGCTGCTTGCCGTATTGCTTTCGGGCTGTGACAGAATGTCCTTTGAAATTGCCGACCTTGTTATTCCGCCCTCGCCCTCCGGTCGCCTTGCGAAAATAAGTGAGGCGCTTTACGAGGCTGTCGACGGGGATATAACGCTGAGATACCCCAAAAGCGGTGAATACCGCTCGGCCTTTGTTATTCGCGATATCGACGGTGATGCCGTGGAGGAGGCGCTTGCCTTTTATTCCACAAGCTCAACCGAAAAAACAACTGTCATGCATGTCAATTTTATCGCTTATCGAAGCGGCTCGTACACCTCGGTCGATGATTTCTCATTTGAATGCAGCGGCGTGAATTCCGTCAACTTTTCGGATCTTTCGGGTGACGGAATACCCGAGATCATAATCACATGGACTCTGCCCTCCTCGCTGACGAACAAGATATCCGTTTTCGGATATTCGGAAAGAAAGGGCGTGTCACATTATATATTCGAGGATTATTCCGTCTATACGGTCTGTGATCTTGACGGTAAGGGCGACAATGAGCTCCTGATAGTTTCAAATCGACAGAATTCGACAAATGCCGACGCCAAGGCTTACAAGATAGAGGCTTCGGCCGCACTCAGAATAGGCTACTGCCGAATGGACGGAACGGTCAAGGAGTACTCCGCTCCGGTGCTTTCAAGGCTTACGGACGGCACTCCGGCGGTATTCATCGATGCAGGGAAGGGCACCGAGGGAACCGTCACCGAGCTGCTCTTTTTCAACAGCAATTATATGCTTGTGAATCCCTTTGTGAATGACGAAACGGGAATTAACGAAATGACCTACCGCTTTTCCTCTGCCTATTGCAGCGATTTCAACGGGGACGGAATACTTGAGATTCCCTGTGTAATCCGACTGCCCGACCTACAGGGTGATGAAAGCGGCACGGCGGCATATTTGACCGAATGGAAGCAGTTTACGGCAAATGACGAAGCCGGCAAGCTTACGACTGTCAGTCATGCACTTATGAATTATACCGACGGATACTGTCTTACAGTATCGGCCGAGTGGTCGGGCAGGCTGAGCGTTAAAAAGGAGCTTGACACACGAACCTGCACCGTTTATTCCTACGATGCGGAAAAGGGTGAGGCTACCGAGAGGCTCTTTGCGGTAAGGCTGCTTGAAACAGAGGTATGGAAAAGCACCGCGCTTTCGGAGCACGGATATTTTGCGGCGGCGGAAAATGCGGCGCTTACCGTTGCCGTTAGGATATTCGCAGAGGAATCTGGGCTTGACGAGAGCTTTTTCAGAGAAAATATCAGATTTATTTCATAGAATTTGAGGGGATTTGAATTGAAAAGGGTACTTATTGTTGAGGACGAGCAGAGCATTCGTGAGTTTGAGGTTATAAACCTCAGACGAGCGGGCTTTGAGACCGTCGAGGCCGATTGCGGAGAGGCTGCGCTCATGTATTACGATTCCGAGCCGGACACCTTCGACATCGCGCTTCTCGACATATCGATGCCGGGCATGGACGGCTTTGAGCTTTGCAAGCAGCTCAGGCGCAGAAGTCAGAGTCTCGGAATAATCATGCTCACTGCGCGTACAATGGAAAACGATAAGATAAACGGGCTTTCTATAGGAGCCGACGATTACATAACCAAGCCCTTCAGCCCCTCCGAGCTGATTGCAAGGGCCGAATCGCTTTACAGAAGGGTCTCCTCCGCGAGGAAAAGCAGCGAGCCCGACAGACCCGACAACGATTTTCTCGGCGGCTTCAGGCTTAATCCCCACAAGCATTCGGTAATAAAGGGAAATGTATCGGTTGAGCTCACTAAGCTCGAGTATGAGCTGCTTGAATATCTTTTCGCACGGCCGGATACCAAGATCAAGCGCGGAGATATCCTCGATGCGGTTTGGGGAAAGAATTACGAGGGCGACGAAAAGGTCGTCGATGTGAACGTCAGAAGACTGCGAATGAAGCTGGAGGAGGATCCCTCCGAGCCCAAGCACCTTTTGACAGTTTGGGGCATCGGCTATATGTGGAGGACCGTATCGGATTAACGGCAGCCTGCACCGTCGATGCAGCCTTGACAGATAAGCAAAAACGGAAGGGAGGCGGAGCGATTGTCATTTCCGCTGTTTAAGAACAGTATAGTAAGAAAATGGATCATCGGTGTGCTCAGTCTTGTTGTGCTCATCGTCATATTCTCCGCCGCCGTATTCTGCTTTTTTATAAGAGCGTATAATTACAGATCACTTATCGATATGGTTCCCGATTATGTGACAGCCTTCGAGCAGCTTCACTACACAACACCGGAAAATTATTGGAATACCGCGGTCGATATTACCGAAAGCTTTGAAAATACCGATCGGGTTAAGGTTACGGTCTTCAATTCGAGCGGAATTGTGATTTCCTCAACCGACGGCTTTATAGAAACCGAAGTCGTTGAGAGCATGCCCGATTATAATGCCGCTCTCGTCTCAGGCGAGGGCTATTCCACCTGGAACGGCAGGGATCCCGCTACGGGTGAAAATATCGCGGCGACAACCGTGGTTGTCAAAAATGAAGCGGGAGCCGTTTTGGGCGCCTACAGGTATGTCATATCACTTCAGGCATTTAACAAAATGATGCTCGGCTATTATGTGCTTGTCGGCTCTGTGGGGCTTGTAATGATCGGAGTTCTCGCTTTATCGGGAGTATACTTCGTGCTTTCGATAGTGAGACCCGTGCGTCAGGTTACGGCCGTGACAAGAAAAATAGCGCGAGGAGATCTCAATAACCGCCTTGAGCACAGAAACGATGATGAAATCGGTGAGCTTTGCGATGCGATAAATTATATGGCCCTTGAGCTCGGAAAGACGGATAAGCTCAAAAATGACTTCATTTCCTCCGTTTCGCATGAGCTGCGCACTCCTCTGACCGCCATAAAGGGCTGGGGCGAAACGGTGAGCATGGCCGTCGGAAGCGACGATGAGACCGTAAAGCGCGGAATAGATGTCATACTCAATGAAACCGACAGGCTTTCGGGGCTTGTTGAGGAGCTGCTTGACTTTTCCCGTCTGCAGTCCGGAAAATTCAGATTCGATATGCGCCTTATCGACATGGTTCCCGTGCTGTCCGAGGCGGTCAACATGTATGATGAAATAGTAAAAAAGCAGGGCATCACCATGACATATTTAC
>CAZDEI010000013.1:0-11606 GCA_964504325.1 uncultured Eubacteriales bacterium
GTCACGATATTCCGTTTGAAACCTTTTTGGGCTTTAACGGAGACAAGGTGCCCGATATCGACTTGAACTTCGCAAGTGAATATCAGTCGAATTCTCATAAATTCACCGAAACACTTTTCGGTAAGCAAAATGTTTTCAAGGCGGGAACCATTTCCACCGTTGCCGAAAAAACGGCCTACGGCTATGTGCGCAAGTATTTTGAGGAGCGGGGAATGACGGTCAACAGAGCCGAGGAGACAAGACTTGCCGAAAAGATATTCAACGCCTCGATAAAGCGTACAACGGGTCAGCATCCGGGCGGAATGGTCGTTGTTCCCGGTGATATGGAGGTCTACGATTTCTGTCCGATACAGCACCCTGCCGACGATACCGAATCGGATACTCTTACGACACATTTCGACTTCCATTCAATACATGATAACATCCTTAAGCTTGATGAGCTCGGACATGTTGTACCGACTATTTACCGATATCTCGAGGAGTATTCGGGCGTCCCCGTTACGAGCGTTTCGCTTTCTGACGAAAAGGTAATGAGCCTGTTTGCCTCTCCCGAGGCGCTCGGTGTCACTAAGGAGGAAATCTACTCCGAAACGGGCACCTATTCGCTTCCTGAGCTCGGTACCAAGTTTGTTCGCGATATGGTAATAGAGGCAAAGCCGAAAACCTTTTCCGACCTCCTTCAGGTGTCCGGACTCTCTCACGGAACCGATGTTTGGCTCGGCAATGCTCAGGATCTGATACGAAACGGTACCTGCACGATTTCGGAGGTTATCGGAACCCGTGACAGCATTATGACATATCTTATTTATCACGGTCTGCCCTCCAAGATGGCGTTTGATATAATGGAGATTGTCCGTAAGGGAAAGGCAAAGCAGAAGCTGACCGAGGAATATATAACTGCAATGCGCGAGCATAATGTTCCCGAGTGGTATATTGATTCCTGCTTTAAGATTAAATACATGTTCCCGAAGGCACACGCCGCCGCCTACATGATCTCCGCCCTTCGCCTCGGCTGGTATAAGGTGCACAGGCCTGTCGAATATTACTGTGCATATTTTACGGGACGGAGCGAGGATATCGATTCACTTACCATAATCAAGGGTAAGGAGGCCGTAAGGCGCAAAATCGCCGAGATCAAGGACAAGGGCAAGGAGGCCTCCCAAAAGGAGCAGAGCGTGCTCGAAAACCTTTATATATTCAACGAAATGCTTTCACGGGGGATTGAGGTGCTCCCCGTTGATCTTTATAAATCTCATTCGAGAAAATTCCTGCCCGAGGACGGAAAAATGAGATTACCCTTTACCGCAATGGACGGAACCGGCGAAAAGGCCGCGGAGGCTCTTTACGATGCCGTTCATTCGGGTGAGGAGATCATATCGGTCGACGACCTTTGTTCGAGACCCGGCGTTTCGAAATCGGTGATAGAAAGCCTGAGAGGCTATAACGCCTTGGGCTCGCTTCCCGAAACCAATCAGCTTACCTTTTTCGGATTTTAAAACACAGGCGACCCCTGCTTGAGGAGTCGCCTGCACTGCTTATTATATTCCTATACATCAAGCTTGTTCATTACAAGTCCCGTGATGAGCTTGGGGTAGAAATATGTCGATTTCTGAGGCATTTTTTCTCCTGCCGCGGCAACCTCGGCTATCTCTTCAAGGCGTGTTGGATTGAGAAAAAAGCATGCATTTGCACCACCGTCTACAGCCTTAACGCCCTCCGCGGTGCTTCTTGTGTAGCTCAGGCTCGTGCCTGCCGCCATATTTGCCTTGTCAATTCCGAGTATTCGCTCGAGAATAAGGGTGTGGAGCACCGTGACATCAAGCCCCCTAAGGGCGGGGGAAATGCCGTTAAAGGCGTCGGAGCCGAAGGCGCTGTCCTTGAGGGTGAGCAGGGAATAGCCTCCGCCGGTCAGGCAGCCGAAGGCGGTTTTGCCCTCGTTATATGAGCGACCTAGCCTTTCCTCAAGGGTCGTGAGCCCGTCGACCGATTCAACATCGAAGTATTCGGACGATTTTTTTAAGAGTTCCTCGGAGTCAAAGCCGGATATTCCGTGAACTATTCTGTGAGTCGGCAGCACGACGAGTCCGTCATCCTCAATGTCAACGAGCATCATCATTATGTATTTACTGCCCTCGGTTCTTTCGGAGTCGGAAAGGCTTTTCAGATAGTTGAGTCCCGTTTCATATCTGTGGTGACCGTCGGCTATAAAAAGCTGTCTGTCGACAAACTGTGCGGTTACGGCGTCACAGATACGGCTGTCCGAGCAGCTCCAAAGCCTGTGAGTCACACTGTCACCGTCGGTGAATTCGGCAAGGGGAGAGGAGTCGGAAATCTCGTTTATTACAGCGGCGGTTTCCTTCTTTTTGTCGAAATAAAGCGAGTAAATCTGGCTGAAGTTGCAGCCGGTTGCCTTCATCAGCCTGAAGCGACCCTCCTTGGCCTTTGAAAGGGTGTTTTCATGGGGAAGAATCACACCGTCGGAGAATTCCCGAAGCTCAACTCTTCCAATAATGCCCTTGAAGGAGTATACTCTGCCGTTTACCGAAAACTCCTCGGAATATACATAAAAGCATTTTTCACTGTCGACTGCGAGAACGCCGCTGTCAAGCCAGCTCTCCAAAAGCTCGCCGGCTTTTTTGTAGGGCTCGTCACCCTCGGGGAGCTCAAGACGAATTATATTTCTTTGATTGACCGAAAGATATTCCGCTCGCTGCTCCTCGCTTATAATGTCGTAGGGAGGACAGCAAAGCTCCTTGATATCACCGGCCTTTGCCGTGAAGCGCATTCCGTGAAAGGGAATAACGGTTGCCATAAAAAACGCCTTCTTTCGATAATTTAAACAATTATAGCAAAGTTATATCTCATATGCAAGATTTTTGAGGTCGAAAGCTGTCGAAAATCAAAATCGGACACCGGATTTGACCGATATCGGCAAAAAAGCTCTTGACTTTTTTTTACTGTGTGATAAAATGTTTATTGCTGATAGTGTGGCTATTTATGTAAAGCACGCACTCAAGCTTCCTTGCTCTCGCCGACTGCGGGAGCCAAAAGTCCAAAAGGAGGTGTAAAAAGAATGGTTACCAATAAGTATGAGGCAATGATGGTTTTCTCGGTCACCGGCGGAGACGATGCCACTGCGGCACTCGTTGAGAAGTTCAAGGCCCTGATCTCCGAAAACGGTACCTTCGAAGGCGTTGATGAGTGGGGCAAGCGTAAGCTCGCTTATCTTATCAATGACGAGGCCGAAGGCTACTATGCTCTTTACAGCTTTGAAAGCAATCCGGATTTTCCGGCTGAGCTCGACCGTGTTGCAAAGATCACCGACGGTGTTCTCCGTACAATGATCATCAAGAAGTAAGCGGAGGTAAAAAAATGATCAATACCGTTGTTTTAATGGGCAGACTTACTGCCGCACCCGAACTTAAGAAAACTCAGTCCGGAATATCCGTAACGAGCTTTTCGGTCGCAGTTGACAGAAATTACCGTCGCGGCGACGAAAAGCAGACCGATTTCATCAATGTCGTAGCTTGGAGACAGACTGCGGAGTTTGTCTGCAACTACTTCAAGAAGGGTCAAATGATAGCTCTCGACGGCTCTATTCAGACCAGAAGCTATGAGGATAAAAACGGAAACAAGAGGACAGCATTTGAGGTCGTTGCCAACAATGTAAGCTTTTGCGGTGAAAAGCGTGACAGCGCTTCCTCCGTCGACAGCGAGCCGACCTCCTTCAGCAATGCCTCCGAGAGTGATTTTACCGAATTTTCGGGTGACGACGATCTGCCGTTCTGACCGACGGAAGCGGCAATTGGACCGCATATCCTAAAAGGAGGTAATTATAATGGAAAAGAATGAGAGAGCTTCTCTCCGTCGCAAGCCCCATAAGAAGGTTTGCCATTTCTGCGTTGACCGCGTAGAAGAGATAGATTATAAGGATGTCGCAAGGCTCCGTAAGTTCGTGTCCGAGAGAGGAAAGATCCTTCCCCGCCGCGTAACCGGTACCTGTGCAAAGCATCAGCGTGCGCTGACCTCTGCTGTTAAGCGTGCTCGTTATGTTGCACTTCTTCCTTATACCGCTGAATAATCGGTTTTTACAATCCTCTTTCAGTGCCTATTGGGGCTGAAAGAGGATTTTTATGAGTTGAAATATACACGGCTTGCAGCCGTTTCGGGAGAAATCACAATGACTGTACCCATACTCTTTTCCTTGGCAGTGCTTTTGAATGCCTCTCAGTCGGTATTCGGCAAGCTCAACGGCAGAGCCGGCGGAGATTCTTATATCTTCAATTTAGTAAAAAGCTTTGCTGCCTTCGCCGTTTTTCTTGTAGCCGCTGTTGTCAGTGGTGAAAGACCGGACGGACCCACCGTCTTCTTTTCCCTGCTCAATGGTGTATTTATGACCGTCGCAAATTACTGCGGCTATGTCGCGATAACGACCGGCCCGATGGCAATTGCCAATATTGTCGCATCCTTTTCACTTGTGTTTCCGACCCTTTGGGGACTCCTGTTCCTGAACGAGAGTATGTCGGCAACCGGAATTGTCGGCTTTGTAATGATATTCCTTGCGCTTCTTTTGATTAATCTTAAGGGAAAGAGCACGGGCGGAGCAAAAATGACTCTCAAGTGGTGGCTGTTTTCCTTTGCAACGATGCTTGCCAACGGCTGCTTCTCGATAGTTCAAATCGTTTACAACAGATATTCAAGCGACTGCAAATTTTCCTACCTTTCGGGAGCAATGCTTGTTCCGACGGTTGTCTTTCTGGCAGTATGTGCCCTTAAGCGCAGGAAAGCCATGCCCGTAAAGTGTGTTTCCCTGTCGGCTGCCTCCGGTGTGTCAAACGGTCTTTATAATCTTATGACCTTTCTGCTGATAAGCCTTACGGATGTCAGCCTGATATTCCCGATAGTTGCGGTGATTTCCTCGGTGCTTGTTGCGCTTTCCGCCTTCCTGCTCTTTAAGGAAAAGCTCGGAAGGCTGCAGCTCTTGGGCTTTGTGACGGGAATCGTCGCCGTATTTCTTATGAAGCTTTAGCTTTAAGCTGATAAGCAGAATATCCGATAACAGCAGGTGAATTTTCGAGTCGAATTCTGAATTTGAATTCGATTGGGGGATTCACTTTTTTGCTGTAAAGCACTTTTCTGCTCCTCTCGGTTGAAAAATTCACAATCATATGGTATTATAATCGGTGAAGCTCAAATTGTATCTGATCAGGAAGGGATGTGCTGTGATGTACCGCAGATGGACGGTCGCAAGACCGGATGCCGAGGCCGAGGCGCTTTTGTGCTCGGAATTCGGAATTGAGCCCGCTGCGGCAAGAGTTGCGGCAGCAAGGGGCCTTGACACTATTGAAGCCTTTTCAGAGTTTTTCTCCGATGACGGACTTGAATTCGATCCCTTTTCACTTAACGGCGTAGCAGAGGCTTCGTCGGCTCTTCTTTCAGCCGTTGAAAACGGCGAAAAAATTCTTATCTTCGGTGACTATGACTGTGACGGTGTTACCTCTACAGCTCTCATGTATCTGCATCTTTCGGCGCTCGGAGCCGAGGCTGCATTTAAAATACCCGACCGTGAGTCAGACGGCTACGGCCTTACGGAGAAATTTGTCGAAGCAGCTGCGCGTGATGGTGTAAAAACGATTGTTACGGTGGATAACGGTATAAGCTGTATTAAGGAGGCCGAGCTTGCTAAGAAGCTCGGTATAAAGCTTATAGTGACCGATCACCATATGCCTCCGGAGCAGCTTCCCGAGGCTGAGGCAATAGTGGATCCTCATATAGGCGAGGCCGAGCAATTCAAGTGCCTTGCAGGTGTCGGAGTTGCCTTTGTCGTTGCCTGCGCCATGTCGGGAGTCTCTCCCTCAGAGCTCATTTGGGATTACGGCGATCTCGTTGCCCTCGGCACCGTTGCCGATGTTATGCCGCTTACCGGAATCAATCGTGCGATTGTGCGCTTGGGTCTTGATGCCATGAACAGCGGCAGGCGACTCGGAATCGAGGCACTGCTTCAGGCGGCGGGTCAGAGCGACAGGGAGCTTACGGCGACGGCGCTTTCCTTTACGCTTGCTCCGAGAATCAATGCCGCCGGCAGAATAGGCAGTGCGGAGGCGGCGTTGCAGCTTTTGCTGTCGGACGAGCCCGAGACTGCCGCGGGTATTGCCGCAAGAATAAACGAAATGAATGTCCAAAGGCAGCGTATAGAGCAGTCTATAGTTGACGAGGCAGCAGATAAGATTGAAAAAAACGGTTATAATTATGACAGAATAATTGTCGTTTCGGGAGAAAATTGGCATCAGGGAGTCGTGGGAATTTCCGCCTCAAAGCTTGCCGAGCGTTACGGCAGACCTGTGGTTGTCTTGGCCGAAAAGGGCGAAGCCTCGGTGGGCTCCTGCCGAGGAGTAGCAGGATTTTCTCTTTTTGCGGCGCTTAATGAGGTCAGTGAGCTCCTGCTTCGCTACGGCGGACACGAGCTTGCCGCTGGACTGACTCTCAGGACCGAGGACATCGGTGAGCTGAGGCGTAGGCTGAACGCTCTGCCAGAGGCAAAAAGCATGCCCTTTATGACGGTTAAGACCGATTGTGTTTTAGAGCCCGAGGAGGCAACGCTTGATACCGCCTACGCGCTTTCGGAATTCGAGCCCTGCGGAGCAGGCAACCCCGTGCCTGTTTTTCTCTTAAAGGCGTGGACGCTTGAAAAAATCACCCCTCTTTCCAACGGAAGCCATCAAAGGCTTACTGTTTCGAAAAACGGGCTCCGTCATTCTGCACTTCTTTTCGGGGTGCGCTCGGAGGAGCTGACTGTTTTTCAGGGTGATACGGTGGATATTGCCGTGACACTCAATATCGGTGAATTTCGCGGTGAAGAGACACTCTCATTATATGTAAGAGCGATCAGACCCTCGGGCTCAGGCGGCTCCGAATGCGAGGCTGCCGTGCGCAGATATGAGGATTTTCGCGCAGGAAGGCTTGACGGTGCGGAGACTGAAAAAATGCTTCCGACCCGTGAGGATTTTGCCGCCGTTTATCGCTTTTTGAGCAAGAGAACCGTTTGCAGGCGTGATGCCGTCACGGCGGCACTCGGAAAGTCCTGCGGCTATGACAGATGTGAGGCTTGCCTTGACGCGCTTTGTGAGGCAGGCTTGGCCTTTGAGGAAACACGCAACGGATATTCATATGTATCGAAAACCGCAAGAACGGAAAAGGCGGATTTGAGTAAAACCGCCACGGTATTAAGGCTTAAGGCACTTGAGAAGGGAGGATGTGCATGAATTCAGAGGAGCTGAGACAGGCTCGGCTCGATACCGAGGCGCTTGCTGCCAAGGCTAAGGAGGCAAGTCAGGATTACGATATCGAGATGATACAAAAGGCCTGCACAATGTGCATCGACTGCCACGGAGAGCAGCACAGATTTTCCGGCGAGCCCTATTACACACATCCCTTTGCCGTTGCCGAAATACTTATTGATCTCGGAATGGATACAGACAGTGTGATAGCGGCACTGCTTCATGATACGGTTGAGGACACTCCCGCGACCCTTCAGGATATTCAGTCGGTTTTCGGCAATGATATTGCTTCAATGGTGGACGGCGTTACAAAGCTCGGCAAGGTCCCGATTGCAACACGGGAGTCCGCACAGGCCGAAAATTTAAGAAAAATGCTCATTGCCATGGCGGACGATATAAGGGTAATGATAATTAAGCTTGCCGACCGTCTGCACAACATGCGCACAAGTGACGGCTGGCGTCCGCAGAAGCAACGCGATAAATCCCTCGAAACTCTTGAAATATATGCTCCTATCGCACACCGCCTCGGTATTCGTGCCGTGAAGGAGGAGCTTGAGGACAGAGCCATTCAGATCCTCGACCCTGTTGCTTACAGGGAAATCGAGGAATCGCTGCTTTTAAGAAAGCAGTACCGTGACGAATTTCTCAAAAATATCCAGCAGAAGATAAAGGAACGCGTGTCGGAATATGTCGATAATATCTATATCGAGGGTCGAGTAAAGTCGATTCACGGCATATACAGAAAAATGTATATGCAGGGCAAGACCTTTGAGGAGATATATGACATTTATGCAGTAAGAGTAATCACCGATTCGGTCGCCGACTGTTATAATATACTCGGCGTGGTACACGATATGTTTCAGCCGATTCCGGGTCGCTTTAAGGATTATATATCCACTCCGAAGCCGAATATGTATCAGTCGCTCCATACAACAGTTATAGGCAGAGAGGGCATTCCCTTTGAAATACAGATAAGGACCTGGGAAATGCACCATACCGCCGAATACGGAATCGCGGCCCATTGGAAATACAAGGCCGGTATAAATAAAAACGACGAAAAGCTTGAGCAGCGTCTTGCATGGATAAGACAGCTTATTGACACACAGCGTGACAGCGATGATGACGAGGAGATCATGCAGACAATCAAGATCGATCTCGCACAGGACGATGTCTTTGCCGTTACGCCGAAGGGTGATGTCATCAGCCTGCCGATCGGCTCGACTATTGTCGATTTTGCCTATTCGATACATTCGGCTGTCGGCAATAAAATGGTCGGAGCCAAGGTGGACGGCAGAATTGTCCCACTGACCCATGAGATCAAGACCGGTGAGATAATCGAAATAATCACGACAAATCAGGTCGGTCACGGTCCGAGCAGGGATTGGGTGAATTTTGCCAAAACCAATCAGGCAAAGCAGAAAATAAGAACCTGGTTTAAAAGGGAGCGCAGGCCGGAAAACATTGCGACGGGTAAGCTTGAGGTCGAAAGAGAATTTGCCCGTAACGGAATCAAGCTTCCCGAGGATGAGCTGCTTGCCTTTGTTAATGAAACCGCGAAAAAGCAGAAATTCCCCTCAGCTGAGGATTTCTATGCCACCATCGGCTACGGAGGCATTCTTCTCTCCAAGATAATGCCCCGAATCAAGGAGGAGTATCAAAAGCTTCAGGCCGAAAAGAAGCCGGTTGAGCTCGACAGCATAGTAACAAGACCAAAATACAGCAAATCCTCGGAGGGTGTAATCGTCGAGGGAATAGATAATTGCCTGATAAAGCTGTCGCGGTGCTGCACTCCGCTTCCGGGCGACCCGATAATCGGCTTTATCACAAGAGGACACGGCGTTTCGATACACAAGGCAGACTGTGCAAATGTGCCCGAATGCATTGAAGACTCTCCCGAGCCGGAAAGATGGATAAAGGCCTATTGGTCAAAGGAGCATAACGAGGTGTTTAAGGCCTCGGTTCAGATACTCGGTCTTGACCGCAACGGTCTGATCGCCGATGTGACGGTGGCTCTTGCCAATATGCATGTCGGAATAGTGTCCATAAACGCCCGAACCAATAAGGACGGAAACTCCATGATAGATATAACCCTTGCGATCGAAAGCGCCGAGCATCTTAAGAGCCTTTGTATGAAAATTCAAAAGCTCAACGGCGTTATCAGCGTGGACAGAGTAAACGGATAGGTGCTTAATGAAGACTTTAATACAACGGATAAACAGAGCTGCCGTCTATGCCGACGGCGAAATGACGGGGAGCGCGGAAAAGGGTCTGCTTGTGCTTGTGGGAGTGTTCTCCGAGGATACAGACGCGGAGGCAACGGCACTTGCAAAGAGAGTGGCCGAGCTTCGTGTCTTCTGCGACAGTGCCGACAAAATGAACCTCTCACTGCTTGATATCGGCGGTGAGGTGCTTGCAGTGTCGAATTTCACACTTTGCGCCGATACGAAAAAGGGAAACCGACCCTCGTATTTTGCGGCAATGGAGCCTGTTGAGGCAAAAAGGCTTTATGAGCTGTTCTGTGAGGAGCTTACACTCAACGGCGTGAGACATGTCGGCAGAGGAAAATTCGGTGCCGATATGAAAATAGACACCGAGCTGAACGGCCCCGTGACCGTGATGCTCGATACGGAGGACAGAAGGAAAAAATGACGGTAAGGTGTATTGCTTTAGGCTCATATGAGACCAACTGCTATTCGGTTACCGAGGGAAGCAGCAGAGTGATAATTGACCCCGGCTGCTTTTCCGAGAGGCTTTTCGAGCTCGCGACGGAGGACGGTCTGAGCCCCTCGGCGATTCTTTTGACGCACGGTCATTTCGATCATATATGCGGTGCGGTTCCCTTGGCGAGGGAGCTTAAAATACCGATATATATCGGCGGTGAGGATGCCGATTGTCTTTATTCCGAGCAGTCGAGTCTTGTCGGATATTGTCCAGATTATACTCAGCAGCTTGCCGACGGTGAAATTTCCGTGCTGACCCTGTCCGACGGTGATGAGCTTGCCTTTGACGAAATTAAAATCAAGGCGCTTTCGCTTCCCGGTCATACCGCAGGCGGCCGCGGCTATATAATCGATGAGCGGCTTTTCTGCGGTGACACCGTTTTTGTTCACGGTGCGGGAAGAACGGATCTTCCGGGCGGAAGCCGAGCCGCACTTAAGGCTTCAATAGAAAAAATACTCGGGCTTGAGGATCACTTGCTTCTCTGTCCCGGTCACGGAGAGTCGGGCATGCTCGGTGCTTCAAGAAGATTTTTGACGATTTACGGTAAAACATTATGATATTTGTTCTTGACGGTCACCGTCATAAATATGAGCCCGAAAAGGTTTGCAGGCTGTTTTTGCCCTTTGAAAAATTCAGCTTTGAGTACCGTGACGGCTCCGAGCCCGATGACGGGGAGGGAATATATACCTCGGCAAGGCTGCTTGATAATTCCGTTTCGGTGTATGTATGTGCGAGGCTGCTCGGCAAGGTTGCCGAGAGAAGAAGCACGGTATCCGACACCGATACAGACTCGGCCGATGTCGAGCTTGCCGTTTCCACTGCGCTTTTTTTCTGTCTTACCGAGCTTACGGGCATTTTCCCCGAATGGGGAATGCTGACGGGAATTCGCCCCGTTAAGCTCTACGGTCGTCTCACCTCGCTTTACGGAGAGGCGGAGGCTGCTCGTCTGCTGAAAAGCAAATACTCGGTTTCGGAGGAAAAGCTTCGTCTTACCGCCGACTGCTATGCCTCGGAAAAGAAAATAATAGACAGCTCGCGCCCCGAGGACTTCAGCCTCTATGTATCAATACCCTTTTGCCCGAGCAGATGCAGCTATTGCTCATTTGTTTCGCATTCGATTGCAACCGCGGGTGAGCTGATTCCCGATTATGTAAGACTTCTTTGCGAGGAGCTCCGAGTAACCGCCCGTCTTGCAAGGGAGGCCGGTCTTAAGCTGCGAACAGTATATATCGGCGGAGGTACTCCGACCGCTCTCGAGGCAGAGTTACTTGAGCGTGTAATGTCGGCTGTCGCCGAAAGCTTTGATATAAAGTCCGTAGAGGAGTATACCGTTGAGGCAGGCAGACCCGAAACCGTGACTGCCGAAAAGCTCGGGGTCATAAAGCGACTCGGTGCGACAAGAATATCGATAAATCCGCAAACGGCAAATGATTCGGTGCTTAAGGCGGTCGGCAGACGACATACCTATGCCGATACCGTAAAGGCCTTTTACAAGGCGCGCGAGCTCGGGTTTGATAATATTAATACCGATCTCATTTCGGGACTTCCGACCGATACGGTCGACTCCTTTAAGAATACCGTTGATTCGGTGCTGAGCCTTTCTCCCGA
>CAZDEI010000014.1:0-11079 GCA_964504325.1 uncultured Eubacteriales bacterium
TATCAAGGAGCATGAGAGAGCTCTTGATATGCGCGGCGGCTTTATCAAGAGAAGCTTTGTATTTGAAACCGCCTCGGGCAAGCGTGCCGCCGTCGAAAGCGTAAGGCTTGTCGATATGACCGAGGTCAACGCAGCCGAAATCAGCTATACCGTGCGCCCCCTGAATTTCAGCGGAAGCATTACCGTTGACTCCTGCATCGTGAAGACCACAAAAATCTCGGGCGGCTATCAGTCTGTTGTGACCTCCGAGACCGAAAAGGACGGAATTTACAGCTTTACTCAGCAGTGCAACACCACAAAGCAGGAGGTTGTCTCCGCCTTTGCTCACGAGCTTAAGGGCAAGGGAAGCGTTTTCGTAAGCAATGCCGATAATGAGTATAAGCTCACCGTGAGCGCCGAGCTTGCCGAGGGTGAGAGCATCACTCTTAATAAGTATGCGGCCTTCAGCTGCTCTATGGACAGCACCGACGATATGGAGCTTTCCGCAAGAAAGCTTGTCAAGGCACAGTCCGAGCTGGGCTTTGAGGCACTTCTTGATCGTCAGAAAAGAAATTGGGCAGACTGGTGGGAGGTCGGCGATATCACCATCAAGGGCAATCCCGCCGATCAGCAGGCCGTTCGCTTCAGCCTTTTCGAGCTCCGTCAGCAGCTTGTGACCACCAATAAATGCTCCATCGGTGCCACGGGTCTTACCGGCCCCGGCTACAGCGGCAAGGTGTTTTGGGATACCGAAATGTATCTCATGCCCTACTACAACTTCACAAGACCCGAGACTCAGAAGGAGCTCCTGATGTATCGCTATCGCATTCTCGATACCGCGAGAGCAAGAGCTAAGGAGTTCGGAACCGTAGGCGCCATGTACGCATGGTGCGGTATTTCGGGTGCCGAAACGAGTGTCGTTTTCGAGGCCTCGGTTGCTGAATATCACCTCAACAGTGATATTGCTTTCTCGGTGTGGAGATACTGCGATACGACCGGCGATACCGACTTCCTTTACAATTACGGTGCCGAGATGGTATTTGAAACGGCACGCTTTATGTCGCACAGAGGTGCCTTTATCCCCGCAAACGGCAATAAATTCTGCATCAATGTCGTCTGCGGACCCGATGAATATGCCTGCGGCGTAAATAATAATATGTATACCAATATGATGGTTCAGTACCATCTCAATTATGCTCTCGAGGTCGTCGAGGATATGAAGGCCAACGCTCCCGAGAAATACGCAGTCCTTGCAGAGCGCTGTGACCTTACCGAGGCCGAGCTTGACCTTTGGAAGCGCGCTGCCGATAATATGTACTTCAAGTACAACGAGGAGCTCGGTATCCACGAGCAGGACGACAGCTTTGTCCGTAACGATCCCGTCGACATGGATAAAATGCCGAAAAATGTCGATATCAGATGGAAATATCATCCCCTCGATCTCTGGAGAATGCAGGTTTCAAAGCAGGCCGATGTCGTGCTTCTCAACTTTATCAGAGGCGATATCTTCACCAAAGAGGAAAAGCTCAGAGATTACGATTATTATGAGCCCAAGTGCAATCACGGCTCTTCTCTTTCGACCGCGATTCACGCCATAATGGCCACCGAGCTCGGAAAGCCCGAGGCTTATGAGTTCTTCCGCTGCTCCGCTTATATGGATATTTCCGATTTCAAGAGCAATACCGACGACGGACTCCATCTTGCCTGTCTCGGCGGAGTTTGGATGACCGTCATCAACGGCTTCCTCGGAATGAGACATTATAAGGACGGTGTCCACTTCGAGCCGCACCTTCCCACCGCTTGGGAGTGCTATTCCACCCGCTTCTTCTACCGAGGTGCTCTTATCGGCATCGAGGTTGACAGGGAAAAGGCCGTCTTCACCCTTATTTCCGGCGACAAGGCGGAATTCTTCCTTAACGGAGAAAAGACCCTGCTTGAGGGTAACGGCAGCACCGTTGAGGCCGCTTCCAAGTCCTGCTGAAAAAGATTTTCTGCCTCACGATAAACGCCTCGGCAGGCATTTTTGAGGTGCAAAATAAAAAAATACATAGAGCTTTCGGAGCTTCGTGAGCGTGCAGAGCTCAACTTCTGCCGACTTAATGAGGAATACTACTGCATCGACTCCGTGCTTGACGGGGACGAGGCCGGCTGGCCGGGCGACAAGGAGGGCAGAGCACTCTTGGCCTTTGCCTCGCATTATGCGATAAGCGGAAGAAAAATCCCCTGTATGGAGCAGCTTATCGACAGAATTTCCGAGGCCACCGGCGGCAGCTGCTTCTTCGGCGAGCCGACGGGTGAAATACCCTTTGAACAGCAGCTTTCGGGACATAGCTGGTACCTGCGCGGACTTTGCGAATATTACGAGCTGCTCGGCGACGGCAGAGCACTTGACTATCTGAATAAAACCTTTGAGGCACTCTATCTTCCTCTGCTCGGCAGGATAGACAGCTACCCCGTCGAAAGAGAGCAGAGCTCCGAGGGCGGCGTTTCGGGACATACCGAGGAGGCCTATCGCGGATGGCTGCTTTCCTCCGATGTCGGCTGTGCCTTTATGAGCATCGACGGACTTTCTCATTATTATGCCGTAACCGAAAACGAGGCGGCTCGCCGACTTGTCGACGAGATGATCGCAAAATTCGACAGCATCGACAAATATGCACTCGGGGCCCAAACCCACTGCACTCTTACGGCGGCAAGAGGAATGCTTCGCATGTACGGTAAAACGGGCGAGCGCGATTATTTTGAGAAAGCCGAAAAAATATTCCGGCTTTATGTCGAAAAGGGCATGACCTATACCTATCAGAATTTTAATTGGTTCGGCAGGGAGGACAGCTGGACCGAGCCCTGCGCGATTGTTGATTCGCTCATGCTTGCCGTCAGCCTGTATAAGCTTACGGGTGACGATGAGTACCGCTCCTTGGCGGCACGAATTTATTTCAACGGCTTGGCAACCGCTCAGCGCCCGAACGGCGGCGCAGGCACCGATACAACCGTTTTTGCCGATAATGCCCTTCTGAGCGTGGATATGTATGAGGCATACTTTTGCTGCACCATGCGCCTTGCGGAGGGTCTGCGCTTCCTTTTCGAAAATCGCGAGAGCCTTTGGGCAGAGACCTCGGGCAGCGTAACAAAGGACGAAAAAGGCAGATACCTTGACGGAGATATTCTTTACTGTGAAATACCGTTGGAGGCCGAGCCCCTTGCCGAGGGCGGAGTCACCGTTGACGGAAGACGGCTGTTCCCGATAGTCAAGCTTTACCGACTTGCCGATGAGGCGGACTGCCGCAGTGTGGCTCAGAAAATAGTCTTTAAGCAGTCCTAAAGCATATTCGCTCAGCTTTCGATATGCTTCAACAAAAAAGCTTCGTCCTCTCTTTTGCGGAGGGCGAAGCTTTTGTGCTTGTACACTTGTCTTTTAACAGCCCGAAAATAAACGGGTTGCATAATGTGTCGTAATATGCTAATATGAGCATAGTGCTGTGCACCCCTAAGGACTATCCACAACGGTAGGCGGCTGTCCCTCAAAAAAAGAGGGCACACCTTTCGCCCTCTTGAATAAGGGGGTGGTGCCGATGATTACATACGAAGAGTTTTTCCTTTTCGGAACGCTTATAGTTGCAATTATAGCACTTGTTATTGATATAACAAAAAAGAAATAACCGCCCAGGTTCCAGCTTAGCGGTTATTTCTTTATAACTACTATGGGACAACCGTCTGCTCGGTAGTCCTTTTGTTTTTTTATTATAGCATTCGTGCTGCCGCTTGTCAAGCACTCTTGCATTTCAAGAGCGCGTTTTGTGCTCCTGATCCGCACAACCAAGCATGAAGCTTGTCGAAGGCTGTCGCTCTTGCCTTGTCGCTTCTCCTTGCAGCCGCCTTGCCTACGAAGCTTACAGCCTGCCTGTGCGTTGACTGCGACCGTGACCGCCGCTACGGCGCGAGCTTGACACCCTGCTTCCGCCTTTTCCGCTGTATGGCGTCACCGGGAAAATAGCTATTTTGCAACGAAATTTTTCGTATTCCGGCGAGCAGTTTGTGATAATAAACAAAAATTCAAATCTTTATTCGTCTTATTTACCATTGAGTTTTGAAAATGTAAATCGTATAATAACCTTACAAAGGCTATTGGCCTTGTTATTTTCATTTTATTTTTTGGGAGGAATTATTTTGAAAGCGAAATCAACGGCAAAAAGGTTTCTTGCGGCAGCTTTGATTATAGCTGTGCTTGCCGTAGCCATGCCTATGGCTATGCTCGCTTCCGCAGAAGAGGCCCTGCCGACACCCACCACGGTCGGCGGCACCGATTTTTCATCATCCGTTTGGTACGGCAATACCTCGAACCTGTATAATGCTTATAAGGATAGGATTAACAACTCATCCTCTGAGAAGGCAGGTTCATATACCCTTACGAGCGGCGTCGATATACAGGACGTTATGCTTGACCCCACTGCTTTGGCTGAGGGCAAGGTCGGCGTTTATTCCGTTAACCTTACCTTTAACGGTGATGTCGGCTACAATACTACCTCCGGCACTCGAGATGGTAACGGCACATACGGAAACGTTGCCATAAAGATCGGATCATATAAAAAGAATGGCGCCACACGCCCCCTTTATGTCTGCTATCGCAGAAATCAAAGCACACTTTTTCTTATGGATAGCTATGGCGAGGCTCCCGCCACCTTCGGATCAAATGCTCTCACGGGCAATACCTCCACGGGCTTTACTCTTACCATAAGAATCGACACAGCTAACAACAAGGTTGCCGTTTGGACAAATGATACCTTTGTCAGCGAGCTTACCATGAACCTCGACGAGTTTGCCTTTGCAAGCGATATCGGCTCTATTTGGATACACAATATCGGCTCTACCGATGGTGTTGCCAACTCGGTAACCTTCTCTAATATTAAGATCTACGGTCCTCTTTTCAAGGGAAAAGCCACCTTTGTTCCCATCAAGGGCGCCGGCAGCACCGACCTTACCTCTCAGCTCACTTTCTCGGATGCTGCTCTTAACACCACCTGGAAATCCACCGGTGTTATAAGTGTTTCCAAGACGAGCGCTCATCAGACCTTCTTCTTTAACGGTGTCACTCCCGAGGAGGGCGACATTCTTTATTCCTCCTTTGCAATGACCACCTATGCAGGCGGCGGTATCGGCGGAGACGCTACTAATGGCGGTATGGTTGGTATGCTTTGGGCATATAACGGCTCTGCTACCGGCTACGGCTATTCCGGCGCTCGTTCCAGCTGGAACCAGTTCTACACCTCTACAGCTTATGGCTATCAGGCAGGCGATGTTGTGATCAACTCTGATGCTACTCTCGCCGGAAACGATGCCCCGATAATTCTTCTTACGAAATACATTGTTGCCACCAACACCCTGGAGGTTTGGGGTAACTACAAGGTTATTGGCGGAAATTGGGGACTCCACAAGATAGGTACCTATGTCGTAACACCCGAGCAGTACAGATTCGGTCTCAATGTTCCTAGCTCTGTTACCGACAAGGTTGTTATCGAGTGCGTACAGTGCTGGAAGGAAAACGATCCTGACTTTGTAAAGCATACTGTAGGAACTACCAACAGTGCTTCCAACCACGGTGTTTACACCAATGTTAAGTATGGCGGTGCCAGCGCCTCTGCTAAGGATACTCTTATAGCAGGCCTCGCCGACATCGACCTCAGCAAGAATAGCGTCTTCACCACAGAGGCTAATGTTGCTATTAATTCCATTGACGGTAAGAATTATTGGGAGGTTCAGTACTGCCCGGTCTTCAAGCTCGGCTATTACACCGATACAAGCGGCAACAAGCAGCCGATCAGAGTCTTTATCCGCACGGCGTGGAATCAGGCTTATCTTGAGGACGGCTCGGGTGCGGTCGCATACTATTATAACCTCAAGGATGAGGCTGAATGGACCCCAGGAGCCGGTGGCGCTAGTTCCATGGCTAACTGGATGGACGGTCACGGAATTAGTCTGCAGAAGCTGAGCTTTGCCTTTAAGGCTGAGTTTAACAATGATATCGTTAATGTTTACATTGACAACAAGCTCTTTATAAAGGACTTTGACCTTTCGGGCTACACCGACTTTACCCCCGCCGTCTCCGCCGGTGCTCTGCTTGATGCCGACGGCGGCGTAACTCCCGGCAACAATCTTAAGAACATCTCCACAGTCAAGGTAAGCTCTCTTAAGGTTACCACCACCGAAAACGTTGTAAGAGCAACTCCTTACATCGACACCAACGGCAATGCGGCTTACCCTGCAGGCGCTGCAAACGGCTTCTTCACCATAAAGGTTGTTCCGGCACAGGGCTATGCTCTTAAGGCAGGTACCCTCAAGCTCGGCGACAAAAAGGTTATCAATGCCGTTGAAAGCGACAATGCCGGTCTTACCTTTGACATTGAGTCTGCCCCCGCAGCTCTCACCGCAGAGTTTGTAACTGTCGAAAATGCAGCTACCGCCGCGGTTCTCGGTACCTCCTACAAGGAGGGAACGGGCGGCTCGGCTGAGGGCGTTCGCTTCCTCACCCGCTTTAACTTCACCGGCCTCACCGCCGATAAGATTCAGACCGCCAATGCTATCACCGTGGGCGAAAAGACTGTTGCCGATTACGGCGTGCTTGCTATTCGCTCCGATAACCTCAGCGGCGAGCTTACTGTTGACAATGCCGCCTTCTCGGCCTCCGGTGTTACCAACTTCATTTATGCCTACACCGAAAATTCCATAGATGTCGTTGTCGCAATAATCCCCTACGCAGCCGAAACCGAATATACTGTTCGCGGCTATATCAAGCTCAGCGACGGCACAGTTATCTACACCGACGCGTTCACCGACACCTTTGCTGCCGCTAAGACAAGAGCAGGAAAGTGAGGCGCGTTGTAATGAAAAAGTACACTGAGCCGACCCTTGAAATCAGCACTCTTACCGTCTCGGCCGACATCGCAGCCGTTATCGGAAGCGAAAACGAGTGGGACGACAGAGACAATACAGGCGAAGGTGAATAAGCTCGCCTTGACTAAGCAATTCATTGCTTAAAGCCGATCCGCTGAAATCAATTGTTCACTGCAAAGCCACCCTGCATGCGCAGGGTGGCTTTTTCCTTGCCTTTGCACGAAAGGCTCCCTCTGTGAGAAAGACCTTCGTCAATCTCGCAGCAACTTTAAGTCTACACATTTAAAGTCACCCTTGTGTAAAGGGTGACTTCCCACGGTGTGGGGAGATGTCACGAAGTGACAGAGGGGACCGCCGCCCTCGCAGTGACTTTAAGTCTGTGCATTTAAAGGCTCCCTTGTGTAAAGGGAGCTGTCGACGGAGCCGACTGAGGGATTGCGTTATCATGTTAGAATTGCTGGTGTATGCAGACTGTTTGTCGTAGCAACAACTATCAAGGTCATGCAAATAAAGTCGGTTGTTTGTTATGCTTTGGATGCATTGCAATCCCTCCGTCACGGCCTTGCCGTGCTACCTCCCTTTACACAAGGGAGGCTTACGGAGTCCGACTGAGGGAGAGCGCGTAAATTATCAACCGGATTCAAGCAAAAGGTCAAGTGAATAATATAATAAGTAAGTAATATAAGCATATCAAAGAATATAGTTATACATAAACAACAAGACCGACAAAAGCAGCAAGTCTCGCAGGCTCATTCCACCGCTAAAGCGGTCCCTCTCCCTCTCTGAGGGAGGCTTATGCTGATCTCTGCGTGCCAACGGTTGCACACACAAGGGGTATTGGTGTTTTATAATGAATAATGAAGTCGCTTCGCTGATGAATAATGAAGAATTGCTTTAATTTCATGAAGTGAATCAATTTCTGCGATTGATTTGCTTTTTTTATTTCCAAGCTTTGCACTGCTGTTTATTATGGAAAATCGCACCACACCCGAGCTCACGCACACAAGGGAGGCTTATGGCGAGCTCAGCGCGCCTGTGGCTGCGAACATAACGGAGGCTTGCGGAGATATCACGCGAGCTGTGCGGAATTCAAAAGGAATTGACATTGACAGGCTGCAAGCTTATAATATAACTTGGATAATTTTACAGGCGAATTGGAGTGAGCATTACGGAGCGTTTATCAGACCCTGCGGTCATTAAAGCAATACTTACAAGGGCGGGCTTTTCCTTTAAGAAATCCCTTGGTCAAAACTTTTTAACCGACGGCTCTGTCTGCCCCGAAATGGCAGAGGCTGCGGCCGAGTGCGGCGATTCGCTTGCGCTCGAAATAGGTCCGGGCATCGGCGTTTTAACGGTGGAGCTTGCCCGCCGCTTTGAAAGAGTTGTGTCGGTCGAGCTTGACGAGCGCCTCCGTCCGATTCTGACCGAGACCCTTGCCGACCTTTCCAACACCGAGGTCGTATTCGGTGATGCCATGAAGCTTGACCTTGCTGCCCTTATTGCGGAGCGTGCGGGAGCAGGAAGGGCTGCGGTGTGTGCGAATTTGCCCTATTACATAACCTCACCTCTTATCATGCTGCTGCTTGAAAGCCGACTGCCGATAAGCTCTGTGACCGTAATGGTTCAAAAGGAGGCGGCGGAGCGACTCTGCGCCGAGCCGGGCAGCCGTGAGGGCGGTGCCGTATCCGTAGCTGTTCGCTACTACTCCGAGCCCGAAATTCTTTTCGAGGTTCCGAGATCCTCCTTTACGCCTCAGCCGAATGTTGACAGCACGGTTGTTCGACTTGTCATAAGAAGTCAGCCGCCCGTGTCCGTTCCCGATGAAGCGGCCTTTTTCTCATTTGTCAGGGCCTCCTTCGGGCAACGGCGCAAAACACTTATAAATTCACTGTCTGCCCTTTCTCACTATTCGCGTGAGAATATCAGGCAGGCGCTTACCGAGCTCGGTATCCGTGAGGATATACGCGCCGAGGCGCTCGATATGTCGGCACTTGCGGCCGTTTTCGGTAAGCTTTATTCAAGCGGGGATGATGAACAGTGTCACTGAACGGAATTGCGGTTATAATACCGTCTCTCGATCCGGATGAAAAGCTCTCAAGAACCGTTTCGGCACTTGAGGCGGCAGGCTTCACCGACATCATTCTTGTCGATGACGGAACATGCCCCGAGAAGCAGTGCTTTTTCCCCTCCGAGAGTGAGCATGCCGGTCTTACGCTTCTTCACCACAGGCGAAACCGCGGCAAGGGTGCGGCGCTGAAAACGGCCTTTCGCTATATTCTTTCCGAAAGACCCGACATTTTGGGCGTGGTCACCGCCGACGGCGACGGTCAGCACACCGCCGAGGATGTACTTGCCTGTGCCGAAAAAATGTCAGCCGAGAATAAGGTCGTGCTCGGCTGTCGCGATTTTTCGCTTAAAAGCATTCCGCTCAGAAGTCGCTTCGGAAATCGCTCCACCTCGCTTGCCATGCGCCTTTTCTGCGGTGTTCGGCTCTCGGACACTCAAACGGGTCTCCGTGCAATTCCCGTCAAATACCTGAAAACGCTTACGGGTGTGCGCGGCGAGCGCTTTGAATATGAAACAAATATGCTTATTTCCTTCAAGCAGGAGGGGATTCCCTTTGTCGAACAGAGGATAAGCACGGTTTATATTGAGGAAAACAAAAGCTCACATTTCAGACCTATCAGAGATTCACTCAGGATCTACCGCTTTATTATTTCTTACTGCATGTCGTCGATTGGCTCGGCGCTCCTTGATGAGGGAGTATTTCTGCTGCTGAGCATATTTGTCGATATAGGCGGCATTTCAAAGCTGTTTAATGTTGTCGTGGCAAGGCTGATATCCTCGCTCTTCAATTTCACGGTTAACAGAACGGCGGTATTCTCGGGTGACGAAAGCACCGGCAGGGCCTTTGTCAAGTATTATGCCCTTGCAGTGCCGCAGATGCTTGCCTCGGCTGGACTCTTATATCTCTTTACGGGGCTTTTCCGCCTGCTCGGCATAACCGCGGTACTCGGACCCTTTTCGACAACTCTCTTGAAGGCGGTCATCGACACCCTGTTGTTCTTTATCAGCTTTCGTATTCAGCAGCAATGGGTCTTCAAAAAACAGTCAGGAGATGATAAAGAAAATATGGAAAAAACGAAAATTAAAAAGAAGCTTTCCGTCGGCTGTATTATCAGAAGAGCACTTCTCTCGGTGGTCAGCGTTCTGATGGCGGCAGTGCTTACACTTTTCACGCTTTGCTTTATTCTCGCACGCGGCCCGAGTGTCACGGTGCGAAATAAGCTTGTGCTTTCCGCAAAGCAGGCGAGCGCGACCAAATGGCTGCCCGGTCTCTTCCTTGACAGTGAAACGGTCGATATGATAGTTGAGGATTCCAAAAAGGTTACCACAGATGTCATAGATATCGACGATGTGGGCGGCGGTGAGACCGACGAATGGGCAGATGCGGTCGACGGAATCATATACCGCACGGTCAACGGCCCGACCTATAAGGCCTATCTTACGATAATTCGCGATCCCTCGAGGGTCAGCGTCGGCGTTTCCTCCGAAAGCTTTATGTCTGCCACCGCAGGCGCGAGATTTTACGAGATTGCCGAAAAATATCAGGCGAGCATAGTGCTCAACGCAGGCGAATTTGAGGACAACGGCGGCGTCGGCTCGGGCGCAAGACCGATGGGTATTACCTACTCACAGGGCGAGCTTGTTTGGAATGACGGAGCCGTAAACCGTACATACATCGGCTTTGATATGGAAAACCGTCTGGTTGTCAGCGAGGGCATGACAAAGGATGAGGCCGACAGGCTCGGAATCCGCGATATGGTTGCCTTCCAAAACAACAATGTTCTGATAGAGCGCGACGGCGACAGCGTCAAGGTTCATTACAAGGAGGGCGACAGCGGCACGGCACAGCGAACCGCGATCGGTCAGCGTGCCGACGGCTCGGTCATAATGCTCGTGACCGACGGCAGAACCGCATCAAGCCTCGGTGCAACCCCCTCCGATGTCATCGGAATAATGCTTGAGCACGGCGCCGTAACGGCCGCTATGCTTGACGGCGGCAGCTCCACCATGATGTATTACAGAGATTATTTCAACATTTACGATATTGACACCGATATGCTCGATCAGTATCAGAAAATGGGTCTTGTGAACAAATACAAGGCCTTTACCACCCCGAGAAAAATCCCCACATGGTTTATTGTTAAG
>CAZDEI010000015.1:0-10013 GCA_964504325.1 uncultured Eubacteriales bacterium
ATTAAAGGCTGCATAGCCTCTTGTTGAGGCATTGATTCCGCCGAAGACATCGGCGTGCACGGTAGCCTCCTCCGCAGCGCCCTCGATGACGGCAAAGAAGCCGTCATTCGGACGGCTGAGTCCGAACACGGGAATTACAACATCCTGCGAAAGCTGCTGAGAAATGTCGGCATCGACAACCTCATTAGTGCCGTAAACGGCACGCTGGAAGTTTTTGCCCACCTTATCGGCAACCGAGATAACCGCTCCGCTTCCGTCGGGAACAAGTACATAGCCGGTTTTGCCGTCTACAAAGGAGCCGAAGTTGGGAAGCAGATCGATTGAGGTGAGGCTGAAGTAGGCTGACTCCGAAACGAGCTTGTCGTAAAGGATCTGTGCGGAGAAGCCGTCGGAATTAAGAGTGTACTCAACGGGCACCACAAAGCCGACGCTCATTCCCGCTTCACCTGCATCAAAGCCGAGCTCCTCGGCATCCCTGAGGTAATCCTCCTCGGTGTAATTTGCCTTGGTGAGAAGCATTGTCAGGGTTGCGGTTCCCGCATCGTCCGGTTCAAAGCTGAGAATATACATATTATGCTTATTCAAAGCCGAGTACTCGGACTTCATAGCAGCGGTTTCCTTATCGGAATCCTCCGAATTGTACAGAGTGTAGAAGCTCTTGAGCTTGTTTCTGTAGGCCGGAGTGAGCTGCTCTGCTATAGCATTAAAGGTTTCCTCAGAGAAGGCCTTCGGGATAAAGGTCTTAACCTTGGTCTTACGAAGTGTGTAATATACCCTTATCGCGTTGCCGTCGGTCTTGACCTCACTGAGCTCAAAATCAACGCTGTGTGCATTCGAATAAAGATAGTCCTTGTAGTTTGCCTTAAGGCTCGCCGCATCGTAGTAGGTGATGATAAGCTCGGATGAATACTCGTTGAGCTTAGCGTCAGTCAAGCCATCGTATGCGTTGGCGTTGACCGAACCGTAAACATTGCCGTTTACCTTATCGGTTACCGTGAAATGGGTGGTGACCGCATCGAGCTCAAGCTTAAAGCCGGAGTTTTCGATTGTAACCGTTCCGTCCTTACGGACCTCCCAATTTTCATCGGAGGAGGAGGTGTACCTGTCGGGGTCTGCATCGGCATGAATGGTAATATTCGTACCAAAAATGAACTGGCAGGCTATCGCGGCAACAAGAATGACGGCTACCGCAGCGATCGAAAGATATGTTATTTTCTTTTTCTTCATCTTGCATCTCCGTCAATTAGTAGGTTCGGTAGCTGATTTCCTTGACAACGCTTGAAATGAGACTGTAAATATCCTGAACGACATTAACCATGACAAGTGCAAGGAAGATTATCAGCAATATACCGACGATAGTCAGTATGGCTGCGATTATTCCCTTAAGAAGCGAATAATCGTGAGTTGTCTTCATGCCCAAGAGTATAAGTGCGAGCATCCAAAGCGTTACAATCGTGCTGAGTGCCGTGTAGATGAAGGCCTCATCGTTAGACAGGCAGTGCGAAAGGAGCAGGAGGGGTATCGCAGATATGATATAGGGCTTAAGTGCGTACATTGTGGCAACATATATATCCTTCATGTTGCCCTCGCCCGACATAAGGGTCGTGAAGCACCAGTTGGAAACAATCCAAAGGAATATCGGGATAAGCATCTTAGCAAGCTCAAAGAGAACATTGATCTGATTTGAAAGCTTGCCGGAGAACATATATGCCGTGTACTGTGTACGGAGGGCATAGGTTATCACGAAGAGAACAAGCAGCAGGTTGGCAGCCTTGACGCTTCCGCGCTTTTCACGCTTGAGATCCCAGAAGCCGTCGAAGGGATGGAACATTACATAGTTTGAATACCTGTATTCCCTCAGTACCTTAACGCTGTCTATCTTTTCGACAACTCGGAATTTCTTCATGAGATACCTTGCAACGACAATAAGCGCGATAAGCACTATTACGCCGACAAAGATCAGGGTAAAGTTATCTCTTATAAGCTGATCGCGAACTCCCTTGAAGGCCTTGGAGTAGTACTCCATCTTTCCGGTGCCGCGCAGCTTTTCAAGAGCTGCCGAGTAATCCTTATTCTGTATATCGACTCGTGCGAGGTAGATATAGGCCGAATCGTAGCTCGGACAAATCTTAAGAACATTGCTCCAATAGAGATTGGCGTTCTCGTAATCACCGTCGATCATATAGGTAACGGCCTTGTCGACATATTCGCCGAAGGTGTTCTGCTTGAATACCGTTACATTATTGTAATGAATATCCGATACCATGATTATGTTATCGAACATTTCTATAGCACTCGGAGAGTAGAAGGTACCGGCCTGATTGCCGATTCCGCCGAAGGCATAAAGGAGAGAGCCCTCCTGATCGTATACAAAGATACGGCCCATGGTGGTATCAAGTGCGGAATAGATACCGTCGTTTCTGACGGCAACATCGACTATCGAGGTGGCAATCTTGGGGTTGGTTTCATAATGACTGTCGCCCGCAGGGTACTGATCTCCGTACTGAAGAATGTCATCGCCCTGCGTGTTGAGCTTGGCAATCGGGTTTACACCGTCTGTAGTGGTGGAAACATAAATGAAGCCGTCGTCGTCGATGTGTATCGAGTTGTACTCGGTAGGAACAGCCTTTTTAATGTTGTTGAGCTGCTCCTCGGTCATTATAAGGTTCCAAATAGTGAACTCCGACTGAACCTTGGGAGCACCGGCAAGCTTTATGAACTCGCCCTCTGCATCGAGAAGAACAATACCCTGATTGACATTCTTAACAAGGACATATATTCTTCCCGCAAGGTCTATCGCAATTCGCTCGGGAAGGAACTCATAGTCATCGCCGAGTATTGCTATTTCGGGTCTGTTGTAGACTCTTACAAGCTCGTGAGTGTCTGCCTTGAGGCAAACTATTCTGCAGTTGTCGGTATCCGAAATGTAAATGTAGTCGTGATCGACACCGTCTACGGTTATAGTACGGACATAGGTTGCAGACGGATTGAGGAAAGTATCGGCCACACCGTCTTCATTTACAAAGGAATCGATAACACCCTTAAGGTTAAACTGCTTATCGAGAATAACTATTCTGTTGTTTGCCTCATCGGTTATATAAATGCTTCCGTTCTTTTCAAAATAGAATATATCGGAAGGATTGGCAAAGGAGCCGAGACCGAGTGAAGCACCGTCGATCGTCTGTACCGCCGAGTAGGGTGACGGAGTGAGAACAACCTGATTATTGGCATCGTAGGTGTAGGGGTAGTACGGCAGATTATAGTTATAATCACTGCCTGCAGCCGATGCACCGATAGGCAGCACCGTTGCCGATACAACCAACATCAGCACGAAGATCAGGCAAACGATTTTCTTTTTCATAAATGCGTTTTCCTCCTAATCCTTCATACCCGATGTAGCCATCGTATCAATTATATTGCTTTGCGAAATTATAAATATCGTTATCGGAACAATCATCATAAAGACCGAAACCGCAGCGCCGACACCAGCTTTTGCTATACCGCCCGAAACTATCTGGCTGAGAGCATAGGCAAGAGTCTTTTTCTCATCGCTGAAGATATAGGTCGAGGTTCCGAGGTTCCACAGTGACTGAACCGAAAGAAGCATCTGAGTAAGGCAGGCAGGCTTTACGCAGGGCATTACGATCTTCCAGAATATACGCCACTGACTTGCACCGTCGATTCTCGCAGCCTCGAGAAGTGCGGTGGGAACCGACTGCTCCATGAACTGCTTAATGAGGTAAAGACCGAGTGTGCTTGCGAAGGCAGGCACAACCAGTGACCACGGAGTGTCAATCCAGCCGAGAGCCGACATTATAATGTAGTTCGGAATCGCGGTAACCGTTCCGTTAAACATAAGAGAAAGGACGATCGTCTGGAATATTGCGTCTCTGCCGGGAAATTTCTTCTTTGCAAGGGGAAATGCGCACATTGAAGAAAGAATGATATTTCCCGCCGTGCCCGCAACGGTTATAAACAGCGTATTGAATATGTACCTTGTGAAAGGAACAAGTGAATCCGACATGTCGTTAAACATATCGATAAAGTTCTTTAAAGTCGGATTTCGCACATAGAACTTGGGAGGAAATTCCCACAGCTCACTGAGAGGCTTCAGTGAGTTGCATATTGCGAGCCACATGGGAAGCACCATGAAGAAGGCAAATATGAGCATGAACACGAAAAGGAACACGGTTCCTGCCGTAGAACGGCTGACTCTTTTGGTAGCTTTAACCCTTTTAGCCATTCTACTGACCCACCTTTGAAAGCAAATTTTGAACGATCTTGTTTGAGAAGATCATTATAAGGAAGAGGATGGTTGCGATAGCCGAAGCATATCCCATCTCAAAACGAATCGAGCCGTAGTCCTCAAGCTCATGAACCATCGTGTACAGAGCATAGCCGGTGGAGGGGAAGCCGAATATCTGCGAAATTACGGTTCCGACACCGAAGGACTGAGTTATCGACATAACGGCACCGAACATCATCTGAGGACGAATGGCGGGCAGCGTTATATACCAAAGCTCCTGAAAACGGTTGTTGATACCGTCAACCGCGCCGGCCTCAAAGAGCTTTTTATCCATTCCCTGGAAGCCTGCGACGAAGGACAGGAAGCTTGTTCCGAGACTCGACCAAATGATAACGATTATAGCAACCGCCATCATATAGCTTGTATCGGTGAGCCACTGTATCGGCTCGTAAATTATATTCATCGAGAGCAGCGCGCCGTTGATTATACCGTACTGGTCTCCACTGAATACGATGAGCCAAACCGAGGCAAGACCGCCGGAAAGTGACGGTGCGTAGAACAGAAGTGTCAGAAGAGCTCTTGTTTTGGGGCCGAACTCACTGACGAGCCAGCCGAGACCGAGTGAAAGAATGTATCCGACCGGTCCGGTTATGATTGAAAGAATAAGTGTTGTCGAAAGTGCCTTCATGAAAAGGTCATCGTTCAAAAACAGCTTAAAGTAATTGTCAAGACCGACAAACTGCGGAGCCTCAAGAACATTGAAGTAGGTGAAGCTCAAAACGATCGATATGACGACCGGCAGGACGGTGAATATGAAAAACAGTACCAAGAAGGGAAGCATAAAGAGGTAGTCTTCCCTGCTCTTCCACATAGTGCGCAAAAGACTGTTTTTCACTTTTTTAGGCTTTGCGACTTTAACGCCTTCCATTGTTTTCCTCCGTAGAATCATAATACAAAATGGTCAAATCATTCTCCGTAAAACTCGTTGCGCTTATCCTGGATCTCGTTTGTGATATCCTCACTTGCATCCTCAAGCGCCTCACGGGCGTTAAGTCCGCTGTAGACTACATCTCTGAAAGCAAAATCAAAGTGACGGGATGTAAAATACGAGCCTGCTATCTGAGGCATGCCGACAACCGATTCAAGCTGATTCATAAGTGCTGCGGAAACATTTCTGTCCCACTGCACCGACTTCATAGCTTCAACGTTGGCGGATGCGTATCTCGCGCCTGTACCCATAACGGTTTCGAGGTCTGTACCGTATCTTGACTGAACCTCAGCCTCAGTCCACCACTTGACGAATTCCCAGGCAGAATCGACATCCTTGCTCTTGGAAAGAATGACTACACCGGTCACGGTGCAAACGGTTGCATTGTTTATGTTGCCGTTTTCATCCTTAGTGCCGGGAACAGGCATCATTCCCCAGAGACCATCGATTTCCGGAGCAAATACCGACATCTGATTGTAAGCACTGAAGTCGGTGATTGCAAGGGGCATTTCACCCGAGCGAAAGCGGTTTGAGAAGTCAAAGGTAAGATCAAGACCGTAATCGGTAAAGAGTGCGGTCATATGCTGGAATGCCTTAAGAGCCTCCTGAGAGGAGAGTGCCGAAGCGGTGTTATCGTCATTGTAGAATTTACCGCCGTACTGCTCAAGCAGCATCGCATAATTCTTAATGGTTGTGGTCATACCGAACTCGAAGTAGTTCATTTCAAGCTCGGGAAGAACCTTCTGAAGGAGACTGTCCCAGGTGGTGAGATCCTCCTCGGTTATTCCGAGATCGGTAAGAATATCCTTTCTGTAGAACATCATCGGATATACCATTGTCTCGGGGATCGCATAAAGTCCGCCGTCGAGCCTGAAGGGCAGGAGCGCACTTTCGTAGAAGCGGGAGGTCACCTCATCCACTCCCTCAAGCTTGGAAAGATCGACAACAGCATTTCTGAGTGCATAGTTGACAGGTGAGGTCTCATCCATTCCGATATAAACATCGGGACCTATTCCGGCAAGCGTTGCGGGAAGCAGCGCACCTGCATTAACAAGCTGAATGTTTGCGGATATTCCGTGCTGGGGAGTAAAGGTGTCGTTAGCCATCTGACGGATGATGTCCGCCTGATCGCGACCGGTAGCTATCCAAACGGTAATTTCCTTATCGGCATCGTTTTCAAGGTTTCCGACGGTGGAATAATCCATCACGAAGGAGCCGAAGAACTGCTTGATATAGTACCAGATTATCGTAAAGAAGCCGGCTTCCTTTTCAGGGAGCTCGGTCTGCTCGGTCGAAAGCTGAATGTAGTCGATTGCGAGCGGCTGTGAGCGCGCATCGTTTATCCAGGTTCCGAGAGAGGTTATATTGGTCTTAAAGGTTGAAAAGCGCTTTGCAATGGACTTGTGCTTTTCCGCCATAGCCTCAAGCTGAGTGTAAAGGCGCTTGAAGACCGCGGTGCTCTGTCCGCCGCCCGAGGTTATCGTTTCGACTCTCTGCTCGAGCTCCTTAAGAGTGCCGATCATGACATTGATCTTTTCAAGGGTCTCGGGAATGAGCTTATCGAACTCGTAATCGCGGTCGGTATCGGGGCTTGAGCCCGTTACCATAAGAATATTTCTGTATATCTCGTTAAGATCGGAAAGAGCGGTATTTACATCCGAAAGAACATCGCTGTAATTTCCAAGGTTTGCGACAAGGCGAAGGGTGTGTGTTCCCATCTGACGGATGATGTCCGCCTGATCGCGACCGGTAGCTATCCAAACGGTAATTTCCTTATCGGCATCGTTTTCAAGGTTTCCGACGGTGGAATAATCCATCACGAAGGAGCCGAAGAACTGCTTGATATAGTACCAGATTATCGTAAAGAAGCCGGCTTCCTTTTCAGGGAGCTCGGTCTGCTCGGTCGAAAGCTGAATGTAGTCGATTGCGAGCGGCTGTGAGCGCGCATCGTTTATCCAGGTTCCGAGAGAGGTTATATTGGTCTTAAAGGTTGAAAAGCGCTTTGCAATGGACTTGTGCTTTTCCGCCATAGCCTCAAGCTGAGTGTAAAGGCGCTTGAAGACCGCGGTGCTCTGTCCGCCGCCCGAGGTTATCGTTTCGACTCTCTGCTCGAGCTCCTTAAGAGTGCCGATCATGACATTGATCTTTTCAAGGGTCTCGGGAATGAGCTTATCGAACTCGTAATCGCGGTCGGTATCGGGGCTTGAGCCCGTTACCATAAGAATATTTCTGTATATCTCGTTAAGATCGGAAAGAGCGGTATTTACATCCGAAAGAACATCGCTGTAATTTCCAAGGTTTGCGACAAGGCGAAGGGTGTGTGTTCCCTTGGTGAGATAGAACTTGTAGGCCGCTCCGTTGCCGTCACCGAGAGCAGCAACCTGCCAGCCGCTCGAGTAATCGAATATAAGCCTTTCGGCCTCGGCAAAGGGAAGCTCGCCGTCAATATAAAGTGCGCGCGACGAAACATCGTTTGCCTTAGCAGACTGCTTGAAGCGCAAAACGATGGTGTAAAGACCGTCCTCCGGAACCTCAAGATCCCATTCGACCCACTGTCCGGCAGTGTTCCAGTTGCTTCCGCCTATGCAGTTGTAAACAACATTAAAGGAATCGCTCGGATAGGTCATCGGCGATCCGCGGTCGTTCATGGTGGTTATGCTCTTATCGGACTTTGCACGAATGTTCTCGGCCTGAAGGGGCTCGAGAGCCTTTGTCGCATCCTTATATCCGAGCTTTTTGTATTCGGCAAGCAGCTCAGCATAGGATTTTGCGGTCTCGGGAGCTGTAAAGCTCAAAGAGCCGACCGCAAAGCTGTTTTTGAAGACCTCAAAGGATATCTCATGCTCACCCTCGGTGAGATAGAATCTGTATATCTCCTGAGAAAATCCGTTTGTATCGGCAAGAGCCTCGCTCTGCCACTCGGCGCTTTCGGAGGAGGAGGGTCTTACCTGATTTCCCTGAGTGTCAACAAGAGTCTTGTCGCCGTCAATCCAAACGCGGCTCAGGCTGACCGACTCTGCCTCACTGAAGGGATAGTAGCCGTCGATTCCCACTGCGAACTTTGCTGCGGTAGTAACTCCGGGAACTATGTAGTAATCCATTTTAATGTTATAGGCTCCCGCCTTGGGGACGGTGAATTTCCAAACTACCTTGCCGCCCTCTTCAATAAGAAGTCCCTCTCTGCCGAGGAAGCTTTCCTTCTTACCGTCGGAGCCGTCGGCAGTATTGAAAACATCGAGGTCGATGCCTTTGTCGGCATCGGGAAGTGCCTCGTCCGACTTCATATACGCCGAATAGCTGTTATTCGGCACATACTCGAAGGACTCGAGACTGCCTATCTCCTTCTTGGGCTTTAAGTCTCCGCTGTCTGCAAAGCAGGGAACTATCCCCGCAGCCGTTATTATAACAGCCAAAGCGCAGACCGACAGAGTCCTCACCGTTTTTCTGAATATGTTCATTTGAAACCTCCGTGACGCCGGTTTTAAGCGATCGAAAGATCGTGCTTTTGGGCATTCCGCCCAAACGTAATCGCATTCATAGCAATTGTAGTATAAATTTTAACACTATTTTAACAAAACTGCAATAGTTTTTTAGATATATTAACAAATTTATTTGCAAAATTCTACATAGATCCCGCCCGAAGCGAAGGGAGCAAAGGAATATGCGTCGGTCCAGGTGGATTCGGACAGCAAATCGGGGCTGAAAAAGTCCTCCCAGCCGAGAACTCCCTTAAAGGTATCGGGGCCTACGAAGTAATTCTGACCCTTGAGATGATGGTGGGGTCCCAACAGGTTTCGGTTATGACCCTCAAGCAGCAGGGTGATCTCGTTTTCGCCCTCATGCATAAGCTCGGTGAGCTCAAGCCTCTGTCCCACCGCTATCAGGCAGCCGGCATCAACACCGTTGACGGTAACCCTTGCAAGGGTACAGGCCACCTCGTCAAGTCCTATAAAGGCTCTGCCGCCGCTATAGGCAAGCTTGCACCCGAGCTCGGCGTTTCCTCTGTAGAACCACAGACCCTGTGAGGTGAGCTCTCCTCCCCTCTTCTCGGTCGGGTCGGTAAGCACAAAGCCTCCTCCGTCAAGGCTGTAATGGTTGATTTTATCTACCACCGTTCCCGTATAGGTGACATCAAAATCACCCTTTATGTATACACATTCGGGCTCAACCTCGTAGAAGAAGCGGTTGCGCTCGCTCTCGAATATCTCGCTGAAATCGTCAATTCCCGCCGAGCTGCCGAAACGATAGGTCTGCACGACACTGTTGCTTCCGCTTTTCACAAGCTCGGAGATATCATAGGTAAGGAGGCCTCTGTCAATCCACCAGCCGTCGAAGGCAAGCTCAACTCCGTTGAGCGAGACGGTCATTCCGTCAACCCTTTCGGATACAAGCTGCATTCCCGCGGTGCTTGAGGTGCGGCAGTCAAATTCGAATTCGACATCAACCGTTGCTTTGCCGCCCGTTTCGGCAAGCTTCTTGTAAATGATATCCGAAATACCTATTACGGGCACTCTTTCGGAATACTCTCCGCCGTTCATTCTGAAGCGGCAGTAGTCGAGAGTAAGCGCATTGTCCTCAAGCAGTCGCACCGAATCGGCCTCAAGCAGGAGGCGCACATACGGTCTTTCTGCGGCAGGTCTTACCTCGGCACCTGCCTCGGCGCTTATTTTAATAAGCACGCCGCCGTAGGAGGGTATCTCTATTTTCGAATAGGTATATTTTCCGTCAAAGGAGGAGACAAGCTCGGTCTCGGCTCCGTCTGCCGGCTCAAGCTGTGTC
>CAZDEI010000016.1:0-10008 GCA_964504325.1 uncultured Eubacteriales bacterium
CGTCTTCTGAAGGTCGATAATGTAAATTCCGTTACGCTCTGTATATATATACTGAGCCATTTTGGGGTTCCAGCGTCTGGTCTGATGTCCGAAATGAACACCGGCCTCGAGGAGCTGCTTCATAGATACTACTGCCATTGTTGTTTCCTCCTTCGGTTGTTACCTCCGCTGTCCGTCAGCTTGACGGCATACCCAAAACGGGCACCGTGCCGGCAATCGGGACGCGTGTGTTTTGTTTTAGCCCGGATACATGGCTATACCCAAGCCAAAGAATTATATCATAGCGCTTTGTTTTTTTCAAGTACTCTTTTGACAAATATTAAAATATTTTTGTCGAATTCTGTCGATACTATTCCTCGGTATGCTCCGAGCCGAGCATTTCGTACAGCTCACGCTCCGAAATTATCGGAATTCCGAGCTGTGCGGCCTTATCGAGCTTTGAGCCTCCGTCCTCTCCCGCAAGAAGATAATCGGTCTTTTTCGAGACTCCCGAGGACACCCTGCCCGAATGCTTTTCAACCAGAGCGGTCATTTCCGAGCGAGTCATGCCGGTAAAGGAGCCGGTTATCACAAAGGTCAGTCCCTCAAGCGCCCTGTCGCTTGCCGAGGTGAGGCATACAGTATTGACACCGAGCTCCTTCAGTTCGAGAATAAGCGCCCGAGCAGCCTCTGTGTGAAAATACGAATATACATTTTCGGCGACCACGTCACCTATTCCGTCAATCGCAGTAAGCTCCTCCACCGAGGCAGAGGCAATTCGGTCAAGCTCGCCGAAGTGTCCTGCCAAAAGCTTTGAGGCCTTGGTGCCGACATTCCTTATTCCGAGAGCAAAGATCAGCCTGTAAAGCTCGTTGCTCTTTGACTTTTCGATTGCCCTCAGCAGATTTTCCGCGGATTTTTTACCCATGCGGTCAAGCCCCGATATTTCCTCGGCGGTCAGTCTGTATATATCCGTTTCCCTTTGAATAAGTCCCCTGTCGGAAAGCATTTCGACCACCGCCGGGCCGAGTCCCTCGATATCCATGGCATCGCGCGAGGCGAAATGAATAAGATTTCGCAAAAGCTGTGCGGGGCATTCGGGATTTATACAGCGCACGGCAGCCTCATCATCCCTGACAACGGGAGAGCCGCAGGAGAGACAAAGACAGGGCATTGAATAGGGACCGCTGTGCTCACCCTTTTTCACAAGTGCGGCAACCTCGGGGATTATATCTCCCGCCTTACGGACGATTACCGTATCGCCGATATTCACATTCATTTCGCGAATATGATCCTCATTGTGAAGTATTGCTCGGGAAACAGAGGTTCCGGCAAGAAAAACGGGATCGAATACGGCTGTCGGGGTGAGCACACCCGTCCGTCCGACAGTTATTTCGATATCCCTTATAACGGTGCTTTTTTCCTCGGGAGGAAACTTATATGCAACCGCCCACTTGGGATACTTTGCGGTGCTTCCGATTGCCTCTCTCCGTGCGAGGTCGTTCAGCTTTATTACAACACCGTCGATATCATAGCCGAGTTCTCCCCGTCCCTCACCTATAGATCCGATCTCATCGAGTATTTCACCGGCCGTGCGGCAAAGGCGCAGCTCGGGTATCACGGGAAAGCCCTGAGCCGCAAGGAATTCGAGCGATTCGATATGAGTTTTGAAGCCTTTGCCCGAAATTTTTTGAACATTAAAGCAAAACACGGAAAGCTCTCTTTCGGCCGTTACGGCGGAATTCTTTTGTCTTAAGGAGCCGGCAGCGGCATTTCGGGGATTTTTAAACGGCTTTTCGCCCGTAAGCTCCTGACGCTCGCAAAGACGTATAAAGCTGTCTCGCGGCATATACACCTCACCGCGCACCTCAAGAGAACCGTTGAATGCAATTGTCTTCGGTATTGAGCGGACGGTGCGAAGATTATCGGTGACATTTTCTCCCACATCGCCGTCTCCCCTTGTAGAGCCGCGAACAAGGACTCCGTTTTCATATTCAAGTGAGACCGAAAGGCCGTCAATCTTTCTTTCGACCGAGAAGCCCTCCGATATATCCGCAGTCCGAGCAAGCCTTTCGACAAAGCGCTCGACCTCTTCAAAGGAAAACACATCCTGCAGGCTTTCCATTCTGACCGTGTGAACCACGGGGGTGAACATTTCGTCTGCCCTTCCGCCGACATGCACGGTCGGCGAGACATCGCTTTTAAGCTGAGGAAAGGCCTCCTCTATAGCACGAAGCTCGCGTGTAAGCATGTCGTATTCGAAATCGGAAATCTCGGGATCGTCCTTATTATAGTAGCGGTCATTGTGATATTCGACCGTTTTTCTCAGCTCTTCAAGTCTTTCCAGGGCCTCAAACGGCGTCTGAGGCAGCTTTATTTCATTCATTAATCTGATCCTTCTGTTAAATAATTCTGTGCACCGTAATCGTTAATGATTCCGCCGAGCTCAAGGTCGCTTTCCGATTCGATGACAACCGTATATGCATCGGGAACCCTGCCCACTATAATACCCTCGGCAAGTATAAATTCGGTTTTAACCGCCGTATCCGTCCTGTACCAGGGCATAACAAGATAGACATTCACACTTATCTCGAGAATAATACGGTGAAGAGTTTGATTGACACCTGCGGACTCGAAGCTGCTTATTGCCCTTGTCTCGGCATAGCCCGAGGCAAAAACACGGGTCGGGAGAGAGGGTCCCCTGCCAACCGTAAATTCATTTCCGATAACCGAGCCCAAGGGCACCGAAACCGTAAAGGAATCAAGCTCTCCGAGTTTTTCCTGCAGCAGCACGGAAATGCGTGATTTAAGTGCATTCAGCTCGCCCGCTTTAACCGAAACACTGCTGACGGCGCCTTCACTGTACACCGTTTCGGTAAGTGTCGAATATTCGGCAGCACCCTCGGAGTAAATACCGTACACCGTTTCGTTAAGCAGGCTGTTAATTCTTGCCGATGCTGCCACGGCGGCACGCTCGGTGAGCAGCCTGCGCATGTTTTTATCAAGCATCAGCACGGCTGCCGTGAGCAGGAGTGAAAATCCGACACAAAACGACACTGCAGCCCTTAAGACAGAGTAAAGCTTTCTTCTCAAATATTTCTACCGCCCTTTCCTTCTCCATTCTACTCGGAGAAGAAAAGAGCGGTCACAGCTTTACTATTTGCAGAGCATTACAAGTGTTTTTACAATCGGGTCGACGCCTATCGCCGAATTGAACATGGCATCATAGCACTCCGGCTTACCCCATTTTCTGTCGGAATAGAAATTATGATAGGCGGCGCGTGTTTTGTCCGACTTTTTAATATCCGAAAGAGCCTCCTTTTCGGAAACTCCGTCACGCTCCATGATGTTTTTAACCCTCGTTTCGGTGTCTGCGTATATAAAGACATTGAAGACATCCTTACGGTCACGGAGAATGTAATCGGAGCAGCGACCGACAATGACACAGGGGCCCTTTTCGGCAAGCTCCTTAATGGTTGCCGCCTGAGAGGCAAACACGGTGTCGTTTATGGGCACATGTATATTCTGACCGGCAACCTCCGCGGGAAGTGCACCGAGGGAAAGTGAATACAAAAGGCTGCTTGCCGAGCGCTCGTCATACTTGGCAAACACCTCGGGTGCCATGCCGCTTTTGTTGGCGGAAAGCTCTATGAGCTCCTCATTATAAAAAGGGATGCCGAGCTCGCGGGAAAGTGCGTGTCCTATTTCCCAGCCCTTGCTTCCGAGCTGACGACTGATTGTGATGATTTTTGACATAAGCCTACCTCCTAGCATCATTAAAGGGCGCCGAAAGATTCGTATGCCTTTTATGATATTATAATATATTTCTTTCCCCTTTTCTACTGCTTTTATGTATAAAAAATGCCTGTCCGTATTATGAAAAAAGCATTGAGATTAAAGGCTTTGTTACAGCTGTGGGCAGCTATCGAAAAAAGGAGAGAAGGACCCTGCAGCAAGGCTCCCTCTCTCCCGGGGTCACCTTACGGTGCCCGATTTTTATTTCATCCAGCTCTTATAAATTCTTGAGGTCTCGGGATCGCCGGAAATGCCCGTGTCATTGATCTTAAGTCCGGAATAAAGCGTGGTCGCTCTGTCTGCAAAGTAGACAAAGGCGCCGCCGTTTCCGGAAAGCCTTCCCTCCGCATCGACATATTCAAGCAGCTTTTCCTTGGAGCCGTTGACATACACGCTGAAGGTGTTGCCCTGCTTTACGATCATGATATCGGTATACTTTTTGGAGGAGCGTACCGAAGCCGCTGCGACCCTGCTTCCGTTAACCTTAACGACAAGCTCGCCGTTCTTATTGAGAGCGAAGGAGCAGCCGTGATCGAGATATCTGCCCTCGGGAGCGCAAAGATTGACGCCGACCGATGCACCCGCAGTCTCGGAGAAATGCTCGGGAGTAAGTCTGAGCGAGGTGACGAAATTGGTGCAGGCAATTGCAGTCGGGCAGAAGAATATCGGTCTGAACTCCCAATCGTTGCGGAAGTATTTTCCGTTTCTCATCGAGAAATCGCCGATATAAGCGATAGGCGAATCGTAGCTTGCGACAAGGTAATTGTTGACATGTGCAACCACGCCCTCGGTAAAGTAAGCAATATAGCCTCTTTCGGCCTCATAGCCGTTGAGCACTATTACCGGCTCACCGTCGTTTCCGACAAAGGCCGCAAGATTTCCGTTTTTATATTCCACGGCGATCTTGATTTCGGTACCGACAGGCGCATTCAAGGCAACCGAGGCATAAACCTCCGCTCCCTTTGATACCGAAAGCCTGCCCTCATCATTAAGGCTTACAAGGACACCGTCTCCGAGAGGCGTATCGTGAGACTCCTTGGAGAATTCAAAGCCGACAAAGCCCTTGCCCTCATCGATAAGATATGTGCCGTCTACCTTAAAGCCGGTGAACTGCTTATCGGTTATGCCGAGCTGAGCTCTTTCCCTGCTTCTCTGTATGTAGCCCTCGTTTGCGTAATCCCAATCACCCGACACGATTCTGTAAACGGGATTGGGCTTTACATCAAAATATCCGTCGAGCTTTATCTCGATGCTGCCGGGCGTTAAGGGAGTATTAAAGGAGGTACTGTCCTCGATCGAATTACCGAAGCAGGCATAGGAATAGGTTGCCGAGGTGTTGCCGTTAACAGCAAGACCCACCCTCTCAAGGGAGAGGTTTGCGGTGATTTCCTTGCCGATAGCTCTGTAATTCTTGCCGTTGTAGGAATAAACGGCGGTATAGGAGGTGCCTATTCTCTGAAGCTGAACGGCTACCTTATTGTTGGGCAGCGTGTCGGGCGCAGTATAAAGCACAGCGAGCTTTCCTGCGGTTTCTCTGCCGAAAACAAGCTGCTGCTTACCGTCGATCACCATTCTTCCCGCAAATACGGCGATATCCTCATCCTGACGGCTGATAACGCCTGCGCAGTCACCCTCGGTAAGGCCGTTGAACTTAAGCTGAGTCTTGAAGGTCCAATCCTCGTCGGGAGAATTTGTAAGAAGCTCGGTTCCCTCGGCGGCGGGGCAAAGTGTAATTCCGGCCTTGGAGTAGGAGCGATCAACTCCTGCGAAGTCGAACATTGCCGAATCGCCGTTCTTAAAGCTATCCGAAAGAATCGTCTTCTTTTCATACTCAACGCGCACATTCTCAAAGCGTGCACCGTCAAGAGAAGCAACACCGGCATAGGCATGGTTGGGTATATTCACATGGAAGCCCTCTACAAGCCTGTTAACGGTGTTGGGCATTCTCATCATGAAATTCTTGATACGGACATTCCAAAGCTTCTCGGGAGCTCTTGAGGCGGTGACGGTAAAGGCATTGGTGCTGTCTCTCGTGATAACCACGGTAGAGCCCTCGTCCACCTCTGCGGTTGCTATGCGCTTAAGCTTGGCACCGTCGGATACTCTTGCGTAGACCGAAAGCTTGTTGCCGTTTACGGTTGCTCCTATAAATGCGGCATCGGGCTCCTTAGAGGCACGAACAAGCACGGCTCCCTTTCCGCCCTTTTTGCAGGCAGCCGAAAGAATAAAGGTATTGAAAACATCGTTATTTACAAAGGTGAGCTCATCGGTCTCGCCGATAGCGCCCTTGGCGGTGCTTTCAAAGGCAGCCTCGCGTGGCACCGTTACGGCGGCGGCATCACAGCCGATACCGTCTATCGAGAAGCCGCCCTTGTGGGAGGCGGATTCGGTTCCCTTTACGAATATCGTTCCGCCGGCGGGAATTTCAACATCGATAAAGCCGTTTTCGGCGACATACTGCTTACCCGTAAACCAATCGGTAAATACAGTTCCGTCTACCTCGCTGAGATCGCGTACATCAAGCGACATATTAAAGGTGCTCTCGCGTCTTCTTGCAACGGTTATGACGGTACCGTTTTCATCCTTACGGGCAAAGGCAAGAATATTGTTGTAATCGTCGACCGACATATACTTGATTATACCGGTGCGAACGGCACTGTATTTATGCCTAAGCTCGGTAAGAGCCTTCAGATTGTGAAGCACAGTGTAGTTCCAGTTAGCCTCGTTCCAATCCATGCAATAGAAGGAGGACATTGCCGAGGTATCGTTACGCTCAAGCTTGATTTCGTCTCCGTAATAGATACAGGGAGATCCGACCTCGGTCATATGTATGAGCTGAAGAGCCTTAAAGGCATAGGGATTGACATTCTTGCAGCGCTCTCTGTCGTGGTCGTTGATCGAATTGTACTGACAGAGACCGAAGTTACGGGGAACATTGTGAATCTCGGCCTCATAGCGCTCGAACATAAAGGATTCCGGCTTTTCACCCCTGAGATACGGAATCGAATAATTGACAAATTCAAGATTCCAACGGGAATCCCAAACGCCGGTTTCGACCGAATGGCAGCCCGAATACTCCGAAAGGAGAAGCATTTCGGGATTGATTCCGCGAAGATACGGTCTCATTTCGGCGAGAATTTCATCGGCGCTGAGTCGGCTTCCGTCCTCACGGATTCCGTAAAGCGCACCGCCGCAGTCAAAGCGAATGGCATCGACATCAAAGGGAGCCGAGCAGTAATACTGCAGATAGGAATCCTTCTGTCTGAACAGCTTATCACCCAAAAGCTTGCTTGCGTGGTTAAGCGCGGCGCCGCCCCAGGAGCCTACGATCGAGTGGGTGTCACCCTCCTCGCCCGTGTAAAGGAAGAAATCATGGTACTTGCTGTTCCAATCCTGAGCCGCTGCGGGGAAAATATTGGTATTACCGGAATTGTACCAAATATCTCTCGAGGCGACAAAGGCGAAAACAACGTCGATCATGTAATGAAGACCTCTGTCATGAACGCTTCTCGCAAGCTCGACAAGAGCCCTTTTGTTTCCGAAGGAATTTTCAATCTGATTGAAGAATTCGGGACCGTAGCCGGCATTCTGAGAGGTTTTGTGAATAGGATCCATAAACACGGCATCGGCACCGATGCTCTTGATATGATCAAGCTTTTTCTCTACGCCGCGCAGATCTCCGCCGAGCTTATGTGCAAGGGTGTGCTGTGAAAGGTTCCAGGAAACCGACTGGTTAGAGCCCGAGCTCGGCTCATCGTTGGTTATATCTCCGTTGTAATAAGCATCGGGCATAATCGAATACCAGGTTACGCCCTTTGCCCAATCCGGAGTATGGAAGCCGGGGATAAGCGTCCAATAGTTATCGGCGGCAGTGCTGTCGGTGGTATTTCTCGGAAGAGGATTTGCGCCGACAAAGGTTCTTTCGTAATAAACGGAATTCTCGGGGCAGTCATTCTCGGCACGGAAACGGTATTTGAACATTTTTTCCTGACCGGGAAGCGTTGCGATAAAGTACAGGAAGTGCCCCGTTTCATCCTCCTTTTCGGGCTTCATTTCATATGACTGCCAATTATCGCCGTCATAGGAAAGCTCGACAAAGGCGCGTGTGACATTGCCCTTTTCGGTTCTCAGACGGAGGGTTACCTCCTCACCGACAGCAGGCTCTATAGTGGAAATATAGATATAGCCGCAATCGTGGAAAAGATCGGTTATTGGTTTTTTGCTGAGCTGCTCATTCATAGGTGATACCGCCTTTTTGAATTCAGGTATTTGTTTTTTCGGAAAATATGGTGAAAAGCAATAATATTTCGCCCCTTAAGCGGCAAAATCGCTTGCATAATTCACAATATTCTTCCATTCCCCGTTATTGTAACCCATAGCCCACGACATTGCAAGCCTTTTTTACATAAATTTAAGACAATCTATCGGTTTTTCTCCGGCGGCCTTGAAGGAGGGCAGCACCGAGAACAGTGCACCTATCAGCATAGAGCCCGAAAGGGAAAGCAGCACGGTTACGGGAGATACCGACACCTCAAAGCCATCCGTAAGGGCTCGTATCAGCGCACATATTCCGCAGGCCGCAAGTATACCCAAAAGACAGCCTATGAAGGACACCGTCATTCCCTCGGCAAGAAATTCGCTGCCGATCTGCAGGCGCGTGGCTCCGACCGATTTTTTTATACCGATTTCCCGTCTTCTTTCGGTCACCGATATAAACATCATATTGGTGATTCCGACGGCAGCCACCGCAACCGATATTCCGGCAATTGCCGTCAGCAGGCGCCTGACGGTCGCGATTGCTCCCACTATGCTGTTCTTGTTTTCGGTGAGATTTTCAATATCTATCGAGATTGCACCGTGTGCCTCCGAGAGTCGTCTTCTGACGGCAAGCAGCGCCTCGTTTACCGAGGACTCGCTTTTATCATAAAGTGTTACCGAAATTTGACTGAGCTTGTCGTTATCCGTCAGCTCCTGCAGAGTCAGCACCGGCATATAGAGTATCTCGGGGACAATCTCACCGACGATTTTGCCGATCAGTCCGCTTCCCTTGGCGGCAACCCCGATCACTCTAAGCTCCCTTGAGGTGCCCTTAAGTGTTGCGGTCAGTGCTTTTCCGAGTGCCTCATCGGGCTCGCAGCCGAGATACTGCCGTGCCGTTTCCTCACCTATAACGCAAACCTCCTCACCCTTTTCTATCTGCTCCTCGGAAAGAAATTCACCGCAGATAAGCTCAACGGAAAGCAGATGATTCTCCGAATCGCTGAGTCCCCAGCAGACCGATCTGCCCGTGTAGCTGTCGGTTGAGAGCCTGGCACTTTCGGAAAGTATTCCGTACACCTTTTCCACACCCGATATCTGTTCGAGCAGGGCTATATCTCCGTTGGTCAGACTGAAGCCGCCGCTGTCGCCGCTCATTACCGATATACAGTCTATCCCGAGCGAATCGAGCTCATCGGCAATAACCTCGGTGCCTGCGGTCGAAACCGAATCGGTAAGAATTACCGCGGTAACACCTATCACTATGCTTAAAAGCGTCAGCAGCATTCTTACGGGATGAAGAAAAATGTTTTTTACTATCATTTTAAAAATCAAAAAAATCACCGAGCTTATTATTTGAAAATAAGCTCGGTTTTATTTCGGATATTTTTGGCTGATTTTTACGGTTCACAGTCATACGCCCGAAAAATCAAATTCGGGTATCATCAGCTCGGTTGCACTGCCGAGCTCCTGACCGTATATAAGCGGAAAGCTCTTTTCGGCAAGCCGAGACGCCACCTTGTCGTATTCCCTCGGCGTAATTCTTCTTGAAAGCTCAGGACATTCGGAAAGCTCTCCCATCGGCACATACTGTGACATCAGGCTGAAGCCCGCATTGGGAACGAGCTCGGCACAGCGCTCGATCACGGCTATCGCATCACGGGTTCCCTGAGGGAGTATCAAATGCCGTACAATGAGCCCCCTTGTCATTATACCCGAGCTGTTGATTTCAAGTTCTTTACCGACATTTTCATAGGCAGCAAGGATGCAGGCCTCGGCGACCTCTCTGTAATTCGGTGCCGCGGCGTATTTAATCGCACGGGCGTTGTCGAAAAATTTGAAATCCATTAGATAAATATCGACAAGCTTCGACAGGCGTCTTATTGAAGCAGGCGAATCATAGCCGCCCGAATTGTACACTATCGGCACGGAGGGTCTGTAAAGCTCAAGTGCCTCGGCAATCGCATCGGTATAATG
>CAZDEI010000017.1:0-10001 GCA_964504325.1 uncultured Eubacteriales bacterium
CAGCGTGAGGTGAGGATGGCCTTTTCGCTTGCTCTGCCCTCGCGTCTGCCGAAGGAGCCGGGGATTCTGCCCACGGAATACATTTTTTCCTCATAATCCACCGAGAGAGGGAAAAAGTCAACTCCCTCACGGGGCTTTGCCGATGCGGTGACCGTGCAGAGCACGGAGGTCTCACCGTAGGTTGCGAGCACAGCGGCATTGGCGAGCTGTGCCATCTTACCGGTTTCAAGCTTAAGGGGTCTGCCGGCAAGTGTTGTTTCATAAACCTTGTAGTTTTCGAACATCTTTCATTCCTCCGTTTTTTTGCGGAGAACCAGGTTTAGCAATAGATCCGAAGGCCGACTCCGTGTCGACTTTCCGAGCAACTGCTAAAAGCTGCAATCTCCGCCCTTGATAATGTGTTTTCCCGTACATAGCAAAGCGAGGATGCCGCACGCAAAAACGCGCGGCAGCCCCGACTTGACTGTACTTACTTACGAATGTTGAGTCTCTTGATTATCGAACGGTATCTCTCGATATCCTTCTTGGCGAGATAGGCAAGAAGGTTTCTTCTGTGACCGACGATCTTGAGAAGACCTCTGCGGGTGTGATGATCCTTCGGATGATTTTTGAGATGTGCATTGAGCTCGTTGATACGCTCGGTAAGAACGGCAATCTGCACCTCCGAAGAACCGGTGTCCCCTTCGTGAGTCGCAAACTCCTTGATGATTTCAGTCTTTCTCTCAGGCAGCATGCGTTTTCACCTCTTTCTTTAATTTATAGTCCGCCAATGACCGTGCCGCGGGCGCCGGTGAAGTGCGACCCCGCCGCTCAGTACACGGTAGCAAAAGAATTATAGCACAGTGTAACCGAAATGTAAAGAACTTTTTATTTTGTCTTGTCTCCGCCCACCATATCGTTGAGCCAGATTCCCTTTTTGACGAAAACAAAGCCTATTATTCCCTTAATTATATCCATGCTCTGACATATAAGCACAAAGGACACAAGGGGAATATCGGTGCATCTGCCTATAAAAAAGCTGAGCGGGACTACGATGCACCAAACGAAGGCCGAATCAAGCAGGAAGGTCAAAACGGTCTTACCGCCCGAGCGCATGGTAAAATAGGCAGAGTGCACAAAGCCGCTGACCGGCATGAGCGCCGCGGAAATCCTTATCAGCGACTGAGCGGCGTAGGCGGTTTCCTCCGAAACGCTGTAGGGCAGGGTCATAAGCGGTGCGGCGGCAAACACGGCAACCCCGACCGCAGCCGAAACGGCAACGGTGAAGGCTATCATCTTAGTGTTGTCCTCTCTTGCACGCTTCATATCACCGGCTCCGAGAGCACGACCGACAATTATTCCGACCGAGCTTCCGAGTGCCATCATCGCAACATTGAACATGTTTATCATGGTGGAGGAAATACTCGTTGCCTCCACCGCATAGAGGCCTCTCACCGAATAGGACTGATTCAAGGCGGTCATTCCGAGTCCCCACAGGGATTCGTTCAGCATCAGCGGGAAGCCGATTTTGGCAACCTTAACGGCAAGCTCGGGGCTCACGCGGAGGCTTCTGTAAAGTCCCCTTGCAAAGCTGTGAACCGAGCTGTGTCTGTGCGTCCAAACGGATATATATACGCATTCGGCAAATCTCGCCGTAACGGTGGCAACGGCGGCTCCGGCAACACCGTAGCCCTTGTGGCCGAGGTGATCGAATATGAGCAAATAATTCAAAGCGAAATTCACTGCAAGCGCGACCGCACCTGCCTTCATGGGGACAACCGTTTCGCCCGAGGAGCGCAGAGTATCCGAATAGCACTGCGTCACAAAGGCGGGAAACAGACCTATCACGGCGATCCGCATGTAGGTGTGTCCCTCGAAAAGGGTAAGCGCGACCTTTGCAGGATCGTTCTCCTCATTCATCCAAAGCGACAGGAGCTGTCTGTCGAAGATGAGAAAAACAACCACACACACGACGGTCAGGGCGGCGGAAAGCATCAGCTTGAGGCGCATGGTGTCCCGAACGCCGTTTTCATCTCCCCTGCCGTAGAACTGAGCAGTGAAGATTCCCGCTCCCGAAACTATGCCGAAGAGGCACAGATTGAAAACAAATATAAGCTGATTGGACACGGCAACCGCCGAAAGCTGCTCGGCGCCTATGCTGCCTATCATTATATTGTCCAACAGATTTACGAAGTTTGTTATGGCGTTTTGCAGCATTATCGGCAGCGCTATGGCCATTACCCGCTTGTAAAATGCCTTATCTCCTATGAGCTTATTCAGCATGCTTTTCTTCCTTTGCATTGTTCTTGTATGACGGCCGCTTGCCGACCGTGCTCGGTGCAAACCGAACCCGTCTCCGTTCAAAACGAAGACGGGATAAGCTGTTTTTATTTACTTTAAGGTTTCCGCAGCTGCCTTTGCCGCCTTAAGCTCGCTGTAAAGTGACGAGCAGTTTCCCCGGATATAATTCATGAAGCCGTTTCCGTGCTTTTTGTCGGAAACCGCAATAAACTCGTCCCATTTCGGGGGTCTTTTCGAAACCGAATGACAGTCGCTTCCGAGGAAGGAAATATAACCGTCCTCAATAAGAGAGAATATTTTCCTGTTGAAGGAGCGCTTCTGAAATACGGCGGCGGTTATCTGCGCCTGTGCATTTCCGCTCTCGATAAGCTCGAGCAGCTTGTAAAAGCCCTGCTCGTCCAGGTATCTCTCGATATGAGCGAAAACGGGCATAACCCTGTTGACACAGGCCGTTTCGAAGATATCATCGATCATTCGGTCGGTTATCGGCGCAACGGGAAGCTCTATAAGCAGTCTGTCGGTGCCGCCGAGTGTCAGCCGGCGTATTCCGTCGAATTTTGACATTTCGGGAAAATAAGCCACCTCATAGCCGAGAAACAGCTCGGGCAGTCCCCGACCCTCGGCGAGCTCACACAGCTCCGAAAAGGCCTTGGCCGTTTCTTTGAGCCTTGCGTCTGCGTTTTCCTCCGAGGCGAGCATATGAGGAGTGCATATTGCGGCCGAAACACCCTGCTCCCCGAGCATTTTCAAAAGTGCGAGGGACTCTTCCGCGTCTCGTGCTCCGTCATCGACCGCGGGAATTATATGTGTATGAATATCAAGCAGCAAAAATCACACCCTCTTTCAAAATCGGTTGTGCTTTATTTGGCCTCATACTGCGTATAGTATCCGCTGTTGCGGTAGCTTCTTTTGTATTTTCGGCTTGTCTTGGAGGGCTTGATGCCATTTAAAACTGCGCCGAGCAGCCTTGCTCCGACACTTTCTATCATGCACTTTGTGCGGTTGATGCCCTCAACGGTCATCGCGCCCGGCTTTACAACCATGACCACTCCCGCGGTAAGAGGCGCCAAAACAAGCGCGTCCGAAACGACTCCGATCGGAGGAGCGTCGTAGATTATATAATCGTATCTTTCCTCAAGACCGCGTGCAAGCACCTTCATGGCGGTACCGCAGAGCAGCTCGGTCTGATTCGGGGGAATTGGACCGGAGGTTATGACATCGAGATTCTTTTCTACCGTCTGTATTGCCTCATCGGCAGAGCAAAAGCCGACAAGCACCGAGGAAAGTCCCTTTGTGTTGGAAAGCCTTAGCTTTCTGTGAAGTGTCGGCTTTCTGAGATCCGCGTCAACAAGCAGAACTCTGTTGCCCATCTGCGCAAAGGTTCTCGCAAGATTCGAGGCGGTGGTGCTTTTCCCCTCACCCACCTCTGTGCTTGACACGACAAAGCTCTTTCTCTCGCTTTGAGAAAGCATGAAAACTATATTCAGACGGACTGTCTTATAGGCCTCGGTCGCATTGAAGGAAAGTCTTCTTTTCTCGGTTGCGACGGCAGCCTCGGTTTTGCTTTTTTCGTTATACACGGTAGTACGCTCCTCCCTTTGAATTTGCATGAAGATCGGGAACCGAGCCGAGGACGGTAAAGCCGTTTTTCAAAAGATCCTCCTCGGATTTCACCGAGGTATCGGTAAGAGCATAAATATACAGCACCGCTATTGCCGCAACCGCACCCGCAAAGGCCGCAACGACGGTAAAGAGAAAGGTGTCGGGATAGGAAAGCGAGGCGCCCGTCGGATAATTTATAACCGTGGCCGCCGAATAGCGGTAGGGCACCTTGAGATACGAATCTGCGGTTTTGGCAATCTCTCCTGCGATTATGTAAGCGTCCTCCGGAACCCTGCTCTTTACGGTAAGGGTGACATTGAGCTCGTCCTCGACATAGCTCCAGCTCACCATGCTCTTGAGCTCCTTTGCCGTATAGTGCACCGAGGTGGCATCGGCCGCGACTCTCTGCTCGAGCCCTTCCTCGACCATCTCATAAAGCAGACCGCCGTCACGCAGCGCACCGATATAGGTAGGAAGCATATTCATCGAGGTGGAAACAGCTGCAGTAGTCAAGGAATCCCTGCCGTCGTCATCGCCGTCGTTGGATATTCCGCCCGTGGTAACGGCTATGATCGCACTCGACGAATACATCGGAGTGGCGATAAATGAGCAATAAACAAGGCTCAGCGCGGCACACAGCACAATTGCAAGAGCTATTACCCACAGCTTGCTCTTCAGTACCTTAAGAAAATCCGTAAAGGTTAGATTTTTCATTTCTTCTCCTCCGCGACGGCACTCACCCTCAGGCGGCCGACGAAAATTCAAGTAAATTATACCCTATTGCTCGGACAAATGCAACCTTTCGACAGGCTTATACTTTATTCGACAAAGCTCGCATTCTTAAGCAGTCCCTCTGATCTTGAGCGCATCCAGCAGAAAACCGCCTCGCCGAGCTCCTGATAGACGGGATCTCCGTCGTGCGAGCAAAGCATGGCGAAGGTTTGACCTATGCGTCTTTCAAGCTCAATGCCTCTTCGGTAAGCCAGATAATAGAAGGAAAAAGCACCGCTGCTCGCCGTTTCACCGTACATTTTAGGTGCAAGCTGACGAAGCCCCTCGAAAAAGGAATTCTTCAAAACCTCCTCGAGAACGCTCGAAAGCCCGAAGGATTCTATGGCAACAACCGAGGCGAAGGCAAGCAAAAGCCCTCGCTGAAGCTCTATTTCAAAGCTTCCGTCGTGCTCATCGGTAAAGCTGAGCGCCGCGGCGCCGACCGTTTCGGAGGCTATTCGCAGTCCGACCTTTTTCGCAAGCGCTATATTCCCGTTGGAATGCTGCTTGAGATACTCGTCCTCCTCCGAGGCGACGGGAGCTCCGCCGCTGCCGATATTCTCGGTGATTCGGATGTCCTCGTCAAACATTTTCTTTGCTTACGGCCTCGTATTCCCTAAGTGCCTTGGCAAGCTGATCGGGGCATGAGGTGCCCTTGCTGCCGCAAAGCGTGTTTTCGAGCCTTTCGATTATCTCCTCGGGCTTCATGCCTATGCAAAGCCTTGAAATTCCCTTGAGATTTCCGTTACAGCCGCCCTCAAAGGAAAGGGCACTGAGTCTTCCGTCCTCACCTATCTCAAAGCTTATGCTTCGTGAGCAGGTGCCTTTTGTTTTATAAGTGTACATAGCTTATCTCTCCCGATTATTTTAACGCCCGAAGGTGGTTTTTCCGAGCTCCTCCCTTAAGCGGAGCCCCGCCCTGTCGAAGGCAGGCATAAAGCGACATATTCCGCCGGGATTCGTGCAGCTGCCTTCACCGCACTGACAGTGAATCAGCTCACAGCCTCCGTTTATGTTTTCGACCACCTCAAGCAATGTTATCTCGTCCGCAGGACGGGCAAGCACATAACCGCCCTTGGCTCCCTTAAAGGATCTTACGATTCCGAAGGAGACAAGTCGGTTAAGAATTTTTATGCAGAAGCGCAGGGGCACTCCCGCCTCCTCGGAGATGCTTTTCGCATCTCTTTTTTCGCCGGTGTCGGCAAGAAACGCCACTATCCGTATTGCATAATCCGTTTCCGCATTTAAGAGCATTGTGAAATACCCGCTTTTCTTAAATAATAATGCCGCTTACGGCCTATCTGTCCTTAAACTTGCTGCTTCTGACGGGATGTCTCAGCTTTCTCAGGGCCTTTGCCTCGATCTGTCTGATTCGCTCACGGGTAACCTGAAACTCGCTTCCGACCTCCTCAAGGGTATGGCATCTGCCGTCCTTAAGTCCGAAGCGAAGCCTGATGACGGCCTCCTCCCTCGGAGTCAGGGTCTTGAGCACCGAATCGATATCCTCATTGGTTATTGTCTTGAGCGCCGCATCGTCGGGGGCAAGAGCATCCTCATCGCGAATGAAGTCCATCAGCCTCGAATCCTCCTCGGGGCCTATGGGAGTTTCCATCGAAACCGGCTCCTGAGCGACGCGCATTATCTCGCGCACCCTCTCGACCGAAAGTCCCATCTTTTCGGCAATGACCTCCTCGCTCGGCTCTACTCCGTTTTCATGGAGCAGCTGACTCTGCACCTTCTTGAGGCGGTTGATGGTTTCAACCATATGAACGGGTATTCTGATTGTTCTCGCCTGATCGGCTATAGCTCTCGTTATGGCCTGTCTTATCCACCAGGTTGCATAGGTGGAAAACTTAAAGCCCTTGGTATGATCGAATTTTTCAACCGCCTTGATGAGGCCGACATTTCCCTCCTGTATAAGGTCAAGGAAATGCATTCCTCTTCCGACATAGCGCTTTGCTATCGAAACGACCAGGCGCAGGTTTGCCTCGGTGAGACGCTTTTTCGCCTTCTGATCGCCGTTGCCTATTCTTTCGGCAAGCTCGACCTCCTCCTCGGTCGTGAGCAGGGGCACACGGCCTATCTCCTTGAGATACTCCTTTACGGGGTCGTCCAAGGAGACGGAATCCCAGCTGTCGTCGGCAATTGCACGATCGGTATCGTATTCCTCGATCTTGAGCTCCTCCTCGCTCGGCTCGTAGTCGAGATCCAAAAGAGGTGTTTCCTCTCCGAGAGCCTCAAGATCCTCCTCGCTTTCGACAAGGGTCGGATCATCCTTGACATCCTCGTAAAACTGTGCCTTGATTTCCGCCTCGGCTCTTGAATTAAGCTCCTCGGCTGTTTTCTTGTTTTCGGTTTCCATTATTATCCCCCGTATTATTTATCCCTTATTAAGCTTGCTTTCGGCAAGCCTTTTCATACTTTCCGCCCATTCGTCGGTCGTAAGCTCCGACGGTCGCTCGGCTGCCAAAAGCTTTTCGGCCTTTATCACCCGAATGCTTTCCCTCACCGCCCTTTCGGTATCATTCCCCGTGGGCAGCAGATTTTCAAGCATTGATATATATCCCATTTCGGCGGGAGTATAGCCTCCGCCGATCGCCGACATATCAAACACTCCGCCGTTTTCGAGGCATTCGGACACGTCACGGAAAAGCCGTGCCCCGAAATCGGTAACGAAATCCTCTGCCGAAATTTCGCCCGCGAGCCTGTCATACATGTCGGGATGCGACATTAAAATGGAGATCAGCAGCTCCTCTGCCGCCGCCGCACGCGGATACAGCGCCTTTTGAGGATTTACGGCATTTCTTGACGGCTTCGGTCGAACTATGTCGTTAAGCTCCCTCTTTACCTGCTGCTTGCTTTTTTTCTCGCGTGCCCTTTCCGTGCTCGTTAAAATAGCCTCCTTGGAGACTCCGCAGGTTTCGGCAAGCCTGCCTGCATACAGATCTCTTGCGACACCGTCTCCGAGAGAGGCAAGCACCGCCACCGCTCGGTTAAGGTATTCGAGCTTTCCGTCGCTCGTGGAGATATCTATTCCGTCCGACGCCTCGAAAAGCCTGTATTCTATATCGCTTACCGCGCCCTCAAGCAGTGCCTCAAAGCGTGCCGCTCCCTTTTTCTTTATGAATTCATCGGGGTCCTTGCATTCGGGAAGGCGGAGAATTCTTGCCTTGACTCCCGCGGCTCCGAGTATTGACAGCACCTTTTCGGTTGCCTTTTTGCCTGCGGCGTCCGCATCGAGGGTCACTATCGCCTCATCGGTGTATCGTGCGATCAGACGCGCCTGCTCGGCGGTGAAGGCCGTTCCGAGCGGTGCTACCGTCATATTAAAGCCTGCCTGATGGAGCTGTATGACATCCATATTGCCCTCGACAAGAATAAGCCGCTTGGAGCAATTGTTTTTTGCGATATTCATTCCGAAAAGATTATCGCTCTTTTTATATACGGGTGTATCCGAGGTGTTTACATACTTTCCGCCCGGATCCTCCTCGCGAAGCTTTCTGCCGCTGAAGGCAACTATGTTTCCCCTCAGATCGATAACGGGAAACATGACACGGTTGCGAAAGCGGTCGATAAGACTGCCCTTTTTTGTTTCCGATACGAGATTCGCCGCCCTCATAACCTCATTCGATATACCGAGTGAGCGAAGGTGCTTGACGAGTGAATCCCATGAATCGGGTGCAAAGCCGAGTCCGAACTGCTTTACGGTCTTGGGCTTTAAGCCTCTGCCGGTAAGATAGGCAAGAGCCTCCCTGCCCTCCTCCGAAACAAGCCTTTCGTAAAAGAATCTCGCCGCCGCCCGGTTGGCCTCGTATATCGCGGTTCTCAGCCTTGCTGCCCTGTCATCGACCGCATCGGTCGGCAGCTGCATACCGCAGCGCTCGGCAAGAGCCTTTACCGCCTCGGTATAATCAAGCCTTTCCGCCTGCATCATAAAGGTTATCGCATCGCCTCCGGCGCCGCAGCCGAAGCAGTAATACGAGCCGTTTTCGGGCCAAACGGTAAAGGATGGGGTTTTCTCGTTATGAAAGGGACAAAGTCCGACAAGATTACTGCCGCGCCTTTTCAGCACGACATAGGGTGATATCACCGACTCGATATCGTTTCTCATTTTGAGCTCGTTCAGGAACTCCTGCGGCAGCTTCACGCGGCACCTCCCCTTGCCTCGCCGTATCCGACAAGGCCGAAATCAACGGGTCAAATATTCCATGACCTCGGTATATATATCTGTTTGTAAAGCTCGAGCGCATATGTGTCGGTCATGCCCGCAACAAGATCGGTGACCGCACGCTCGGCACCCTCTCCCTCGAGCACAAGCCTGTATTCGTCTGTCAGCTTATCAGTATGTGAAATATAATAATCGTAAAGACCCTCGATTATTCCCTTGACCTTGCTTTCCTCGGATTTACATTCGGGGTTGGTATACACCCTCTCGAACATAAAGGAATTCAAGGCCTCATATGCACTAAAGACCGGCTCGGCCATGCAAATGCTGTCGACACTCGAGTTGACGACCGAAAGCACCATTGTGTTTATGCGCTCGCTCTTGCTGCTTCCGAGTATCTGCCTGAGCTCACGCGGAATATCCTCCTCGGTGAGCACCCCGGCCCGCTCCGCATCATCTATATCATGATTTATGTAGGCTATATGATCGGCAAAGCGGACGATTTGTCCCTCAAGGGTAAAGGCGAGTCTGCCGCCCGTGTGACGATCGATTCCGTCAAGCACCTCGGCGGTAAGATTAAGCCCCCGTCCGCCCTTTTCAAGGCTTTTGCAGACACGGACGCTCTGCTCGTAATGGTGAAAGGGAGTGCCCGTTATCTCGGAAAGTGCCCTTTCGCCCGCATGTCCGAAGGGGGTATGTCCTATATCGTGACCGAGTGAAATCGCCTCGGTCAGATCCTCGTTCAGCCTGAGAGCCCTTGCAATTGTGCGTGCCACCTGAGAAACCTCAAGCGTATGGGTCAGGCGAGTTCTGTAATGATCCCCCTCGGGAGAAAGAAAGACCTGTGTTTTATGCTTAAGTCGGCGGAAGGAATCGGAATGTATTATTCTGTCCCTGTCACGCTGATATGCGGTTCGAAGCTCGCTCTCGGGCTCGGGTCGCTCACGGCCGCGCGTTTCGGAGGCAAGCGATGCGCGCTCGGACAGTGTTGCGGCCTCGGTTCTTTCAATACGCTCTCTTATGCATTCCATACTCGGGTCTCCCCTTAATTCTTCGAAATTCGACAAAAGTCATTCTCCGAAATTCTATCCGTTAATATTATTACGAAAAAAACGCAAAATCACTTTATTTTTTTGTAAAAAGCGGTAGCTTTCCCGTTTTTTTGCCCTGTTTTTTCAAAACC
>CAZDEI010000018.1:0-9910 GCA_964504325.1 uncultured Eubacteriales bacterium
TAGCTCTCGGTCGTGCTATAGTCCGTGAGCCGAAGGTATTCCTTCTTGACGAGCCGCTCTCCAACCTGGATGCTAAGCTCCGTGCACAGATGCGTACCGAGATTTCCAAGCTCCATCTCCGTCTCGGCACCACCTTTGTCTATGTTACTCATGACCAGACCGAGGCTATGACAATGGGTACCAGAATCGTTGTCATGAAGGACGGTATCGTTCAGCAGGTGGACTCTCCGCAAAAGCTTTACGAGCACCCCGTCAACATGTTCGTTGCTGGCTTCATCGGCTCTCCTCAGATGAACTTTGTAGAGGCAAAGCTGCTTGAGGATAAGGGTGTATTCTTCGTCGAGTTCGGCTCAGAGGATACCAAGAACCGTCCTGGCGTGAAGTATAAGATCAAGCTTCCCGCAGAGAAGAACTACAGAGATTGCCTCGTTCCTTACATCGATAAGGACATCGTGTTCGGAATTCGTCCCGAGCATGTTCATGATGAGGACAATTACATTGAGGCTCTTCCCGACGGCGTTGTCGAGACCAAGGTTGAGGTTACCGAGCTTATGGGTGCCGAGAAGTACATCTACACCGTTTGCGAGGGTCAGAACCTTAATGGTCGAGTAGCTCCGACCTCCACCTGCCATGCAGGCGATGTCATCAAGATAGCTCTCGATCCTTCCAAGATTCACATCTTCGACAAGGAAACTCAGAAGACCATCACCGACTGATAAAAATAAGACTCTCCGAGGATTCAACTGCCTCGGAGAGTCTTTTTTTATGCTTTATAAGCGCTTGCTTTTTTTGAGTCGATCAATAGACCCTTCTGTAGTAGAGCCCGCGGGTGTATTCGCCGACCGGAGGAAGTCCGTGGACTGCGGCTTCAATTATTCTGCGGCACTCATTCTTGTCCTCAAGGGTAAAGTACAGCAGGGCGTAATCGGTCGAAAATTCATTTATTCTGTCGAGAACATAAACGGGCCTGTTGTTATATATTTCGGTGAAGCCGAGACGGCAGGAATAGGGAAAGCGGTTGCCGAGTCGGTCGACGCCCTCTCTGTCACCGTGGCAGTCGGCGCAGCCTGCCGCAGCTCTTCCGGGGCAGTTTCTTGTGAGCATCAGTGGAATGCGGCCGTAAGCAAGGATTGCCTTTTCGGATGGAAGCTTTCGTATTGCCTCCGCAGAGCATTCGAGTGAGGCTGTATAGCCGACAGCACCGAGAGAAAGCGCGGTTGCAGCGGCCTCGGAATTGAATATGTTAAAAAAGGAATCGGTTACAAAAGGGACTCCCGCCTTTAAGCAAAGCTCGGCGGCACACAGATTTCCGCAAACGGCGGCCGAGATTCTGCCCTTGAGAGCCGAAAGCCTTGAAAGTATTAGCCCTTCATTGCCCATTACGCCTCTCGGCAGCTCCGCAAGGAGCGGCAGGTCGATTTCAAGGCTGTCCTCGATGCGCTCAATCGGGAGTGCCAAGGCGGCAATTCCGCCGAGGTCATCGGGGATTTGCTCCGGCGAGGAAAAGCGTGCTATGTATTTTACGGGGCCTGCGGAGCGACCCTGTGCCGTTGTGGGTGTAAAGCCGCAGACACGGATGTGGCTGAGCTGAGCGCGCCTTTGACTCAACAGGGCGGCCGCCTCTCTGCGCATTTCGCCGATTGCGGCAGCGGAAACATAAAGCCTCGCTTCAATATCGCAGCTGATGCTTTCGGCAAAATAAGGGGTGCCGCCGAGCTTTTCAAGCTTGGCGACCATTGCGGTTGCAGCCTTGTCGGAGCTCGCCTTCTCGGGGATGGGTCCGAGGACGGTTACGGCGTTGCTTTCGTTCGAAAGCGTCAGCTCTGAGGGGGCACCGCCCGTTACCTTAAAGGAAATTTTTACGGGGACGGAGGAGCGCTCGCGGCGATAGAGCTCGTGAATTTTGCCGAGCACCGAGGCGGAAAGCTCCGAATCGGCCTCAAGCCGTCTGCCGAACATAGTACTTCCGATTTTTTCGGTATAATATCCGTCCGTAAAGCCGCTTCTTGAAAATACGGAGGCCAAAAGGGTATTTAAATCATCGGGGACAGCGCCGGTATCCATCGCCGCACGGCAGGCCGAGGTAGCGGCGGCCACATACTCGGGTCGCTTCATGCGTCCCTCAATCTTAAAGGAATCCACACCGAGCTCCGCAAGCTCGTCGAGGCGAGGAATAAGCGAAAGATCCTTAAGGCTTAGGGAATATTCGCTACCGTCCACGGTTTTAAACGGCAGGCGGCAGGGCTGTGCGCATCTGCCGCGGTTTCCGCTTCGACCGCCTATTACCGAGCTCATAAGGCATTGACCCGAAACGCACATGCAAAGGGCACCGTGGACAAACACCTCGACCTCCATGCCGATTGAGGCGGCACGCTCGCAAAGTCTTTTCAAGGCGGCCTTGCTCATTTCTCGGGCGGCGACCACACGGGTGAAGCCGAGCGAGGAAAGCAGCTCAAGGCCGTATTCCGAGTGAATGCTCATCTGAGTGGAGGCATGCAGAGGAATATCGGGAAGGCTTTTTCTCAGGGCGGCGGCAAGACCGAGATCCTGAACGATGAAGGCATCTGCTCCGGCCCTTGCCGCGGCCCTTGCCGTTTCGAGAGCCTCGGGCAGCTCACTGTCCGAAATAAGGGTGTTCATTGCGATATAGAGCTTAACGCCGTTTATGCGACAGTATTCGGCAGCCTTTTCAAGCTCCTCGGGGAGAAAGTTTTTTGCGCCGCAGCGCGCATTGAAGCTGCCTATACCGAGATAAACAGCATCGGCACCGCTTCGCACGGCGGCTTCGATTGAGTCGGCTCCGCCGCAGGGAGATAGAAGTTCGGGCATTTGTAATTCCTCATATAGCGTCAGAAAAAGCGACCAAATAGCCGATTTTTCGTTATAATAATACTTTTTTCGTCAAATTACCGCAATATATGACCTTTTTTACACGCTTGCAAAAAGGCTGTATATGAATTAGAATTAATGATATAGTGCTAGCAGGTCTTATTTTTTCAGAACGGGAGTTTCGGGATATTCACCGTTGGCGATTTTTTCGATGTCCACACCGAAGTTCTCCTTCGCGGTCGAAAATACGATTTGGGTTTGCGTGTTTCCGAAAACCTGAAGCTGATTTATGAACATATCCAAGGCCTCGGTGCTTTCAAAGGCCACCTTAATTATCATTGAGTAGGGCCCTGTTACACAGTCGCATTCAAGCACATTGGGATGCGCCGTTATAAAGGGATAGAAAACCGGCTTGTCCTGTGGGTGAATGCCGATATTTATAAAGGCAGTTATCGGAAAGCCGAGCCTTTTGCTGTCGACTCTTGCCGAATAACCGGAAATTATGCCGTCGTTTTCAAGGCGCTCTATTCTTGCCGAGGTTGCGGGCGAGGAAAGAAAAACCTTCTCCGCAAGCGATTTCAGCGGAGTGCGTGCGTTTTCCTGAAGCTGTTTTATTAAAGTGAGATCGGTCTTATCCAAATTAAGCACCTCTTTCACGGCAGCGGCGGGACCGAAGCCGTTATTATGTAAAAAGTATAGCAAAGCGGAGCTCGCTTGTCAATTGCCGACAGCTGGGGCTTTTGCTCGAAAAATGTCAAAGGGGAGGGGAAACAAATGACCGAAAACGAAAATGCCTGCTGCTTTACGGGCTACCGTCCCGAAAAATACAAATTCGATATAGACGGAGATTCCGAGGCTGCGACACTGCTGAAGGTAAAGACGGCGAGATACATAAACGAGCTTATCGGCAAGGGGATAAATCGTTTTTACTGCGGCTGCGCGAGGGGATTTGATATTTTTGCCGCCGAGGCGGTTATAGAGGCAAAAAAATACTACCCCTCGGTTCAGCTTATATCGGTCATGCCCTTCAGAAAAATGACGGTCGGCTGGTCGCAAAATTGGACAGACAGGCTCAATTCCGTTCTTAAAGCAAGTGACAAGGTGACGGTGCTTGCCGAGGAATACGACAGGGGCGCATACGAGCGCCGTAACAGATATATGGTCGACAGAAGCAGATATATAATAAGCTATTTCGACGGAGCAAGCGGCGGCACGAGGAACACTCTTGCATATGCCGAAAGAAACGGTCGGGTCATTGTTAATCTTGCCGATGAGGAGCCGCTGCATCCCGAGGTTCCCGACAGATATAAGGCCTACACGACCGAAAGATTACCCTTCTGCTGAACAAAAGCCGTAATCCTGTTTATTGACAGAGGCGATTCGCGGTGGTATATTAAGGATGAGAGCCGTTCGCCCGAGCAAAAGGGCCGAGGACGGAGGAATTTGCCTTAAAGGAGAATAAAAATGGATTACAGTCTTAAGCGCTTCAGAGATACCTTCAAGGAAATACGCAACGGAATGCTGCTTGTGTCGGTAGCTGCCGTTGTTGTCGGAGTGATCGCAATTTTTGCTCCCGATGTGTTCGGCAAAATAGTCTGCTATGTTATAGCGGGACTGCTTTGTGCGGTAGGAGCATACACCTTCATTTCATATTTCATTTCGGACACCGATGATTCCTTCGGCTCCTTCGGTCTCGTAAAGGGAATTACAGCACTTGCCTTTGGAATACTGCTGTTTATAAATCCGCAGTTTTTGGCAAGCCTTCTCGGCGCCGTGCTCGGAATATCGATGATAATCGACGGTGCGGTCAAGCTGCAGTATGCGATAGACCTGTTGCGTATAAAGGTCCGTGAGGGCTGGGCACTTATGATACCCGCAGCCGCCGTGACACTGCTCGGAATAATCATAATAGCCGCAAACAGCTCGGCGGAGGGCTTTACCTTATTTATCGGCATCACCCTTGTGCTTGACGGACTCAGCGATCTCTTCACGATTTGGAGACTTTCGCGCTTTGCCAAGAAGACAGCCGAGGTTATGACTGCAGAGCTTGTTGAGGAGATAGACATAGAGGAATAGGCCGCGGCCGAAGCCCTCAAGTTACAAATAAATTTGCTTAAGCAAAAAAAACGGAGGAGCCTGAGCTTGGGATTCCTCCGTTTTTCTTTACCGTGGCTTCGAAAAAGGGCTAAATAGCATTAACAGCCTCCCCTTAAGCAGGGGAGGCTGCGTGCTTTTGATAAGACTCTCGATTTGGTAGAGTCGGGCGCGGTGTGCTTGACGCTTATTCCGCCTTTTCCTCAAGAGAGGCGCGATGCTTATCCATAAGCTTTGTGATACGGGCAGCGGGATTGAGCAGCTCGCTTATCGACTCGTCATGATTAAGGGTATCAACCAGAAGGGCGATATACTTGGACATGTCGACCTGACAGTACCACGGACGCTCGAGCAGCTCCTCAGTGGAGTAAATGAGGTTGGTGGTGAATACCTTATCAATCATGCCGTTCTCGTAATATTCGTCGAATTTCGCAAGACCCTCAACGAAAAGTCCGAAGGTGGTGAACACGAAAATTCTCGACGCGCCGCGCTCCTTGAGCTTTTTGGCAATGCTGAACATGGATTCACCCGAGGATATCATATCGTCGACGATAATAACATCCTTGCCGGCAACATCGTTTCCGAGAAATTCATGAGCCTCAATGGGGTTCTTTCCGTTAACGACGACCGAATAATTGCGGCGCTTGTAGAACATTCCGAGCTCAAGACCGAGTATGGATGAATAGTAAATGGATCTGGACATTGCGCCCTCGTCGGGAGAGATCATCATGGTGTGAGCTCTGTCGATGACGATGTCGGGGTAGGACTTGATAAGTGCCTTGATCATCTGATAGGTGGGCATTATGTTGTCAAAGCCGCCGAGCGGAATGGCATTTACCACACGGGGATCGTGTGCATCAAAGGTGATAATGTTCTTCACACCCATTGCGTTGAGCTCCTGAAGAGCCATTGCACAGTCAAGAGATTCTCTTGCGGATCTCTTATGCTGTCTGCCCTCATAAAGCATAGGCATGATTACGGTTATTCTTCTTGCCTTGCCGCCGAAGGAGGCGATAACTCTTTTGAGATCCTGAAAATGATCATCGGGACTCATGGGAACATCGCGGCCGTACATCTTGTAGGTGACGCCGTAATTAAAGCAGTCGCAAATAATAAAGGCATCAAGTCCGCGAGCACTGTGCTCAAAGGTTGCCTTTGCCTCACCCGTGCCGAAGCGGGGGCAGTTTGCTTCGATAACAAAGCTTTCCTCGGTGTCATGCCATTGCCTGAGATAAAAATCCACCTTGGCGGCGATTTCCTCGCAGCCCTTCATTGTGACTATGGCAAGGTCGCCGTGCGGTGTGTGCTTAAACAGTGCTTCAGACATAAATCCATCCTCCAAAATTATTTAAAAAGACGGAAGCTCCGACGGAAAGGTGCGGACCCTCGACGGGACGCTCCGTTACAACTATTATAGTAACACAAACCGCAGACTAAAAAAAGACCCTTTATGACTTTTTTTGATTTTTTGACGACAAAAATCGACGAAGACTTCACTTTTCGGTGCTTATTCGGTCGGGAGCCATACCTCGGTGAGCGATTCATCGTCCCAGGTCTTGCCCGCGCTCATATAATCGATCATCATGAATTCCTCCGAGCCTACGGTTACCCTTGCGGCAAGCTCACAGGGGAAAGAGGGCTTTTCACAGAGCTCAAGGCTGAAGCTGTCCGAGGCGGGAAGTCTGTCCTCGGTAATACCGAGACGCCTGTCTCTTGCCATTACCAGCGGTCCGTACATTACGGCGATATGGCGCTTGCTTTCGGGCTTATCCTTCATGCCTACGGGGTGAAGCATACGGGGAGACATATCGAATTTGAGTGTTACAGTATCTCCCTTCTGCCATTCGCGCGTGAGCGAAAGAAAGTCCTTGGGCACGGTAACGGGAGCGCCGTTCAGCTCGGCAGTGGCTCTTGAGGCGGTAAAACCGGGAATTCTGAAGCGAAGTGTCGACTCACCCTCGGGAGCGGAGAGGAGCCTTATCGAAATATGACCGTCAAGCGGATATTCGGTGGTCACCTCAAGCTCAAGGCCGTTTGCCGACAGGGTGCCCTGCTCGTAAAAATCAAGCTCTGTGAAGCTGTCGTTCGCTCTGAGTGCATAAAGCGGAAGCATACCCGTGCCGTGAGCGGCTATTGCGACACAGCAGCCGTAATGACGGCTTTCATCAAGATTCTTGTAGCCTCCGACCAGACGGCTGCGCCTGTTCAAAAGCAGGGGACTGTAGCTGTCAAAGGCAAAATCCTCGTTGCGGGTGTTTTTGCGGTTGTCGGTGTTGACCGCGCCGTAAAGGGCGTTATAGGCCGAGCGCTCAAGCTCGTCTGCCCAGCGGCTGTCATCGGTCACATTAAGCAGTCTGCGGCAAAGCTTCATCCATGTGACGGTAACACAGGTCTCCTGCATTATTCCGGTGTAGTCGGGATCGGTTTGAGTTGCAGCGGCGTTGTTAAGCTGCTCCTCAAGACAGCCTGCACAGCCGATAACTGTTATATCCGTTTCTCTGAGCCTTTCGGCAAAGTTGAGAGTGGTGGTAAGATATCTTTTTTCACCCGTAAGCTCGTAGTATTCGATAAGTCCCTCAAAGCAGGACATTACCTCATAGGCCTTGTTCACGGGGTACTCAAAGGGGTCAAGCCTGTTTTCCTCGGCACACCTGAATATGCAGGCCTCGCTTTCGTAAAGATAATCTATTATGTATTCGGCAAATTCCAGGTATTCCTTCTTGCCGACCCTGCGGTACATAATGAGCACCGGCTCGAGTATCGAGGCCGAATTCACGCATTTCCAAAAGTCCGAGGTGGTGCCGAGCTCCTTTTTTCCCTTGCCGATGTGTGCGACGATATAATCGAGGTGACGGGTCAGAGAGGACATTATATCAGCCTTCAGACGGCTGTCACGGCAGATATCGCAGTAGGCGAGAAAGCCCAAGAGAACATATTTTCTGCCCCACATATCCCAGCCGTAGAATTCCTTGTCAAGGCTGTAGGAGGAAAATCTTCCGAGGCTGTCCTGTGCGGAGAGCATATCCCTTGCCGCCTCGGTGAGTATGGAATAGAGCTCCTCGTTGCCGGTGTAGGCATAGGTTACGGAGGCTCCTCTCATCATTTTTCCGAAGTATTCACAGCGCCAGCCGTTATCGGCGTCGTCTGAGGGTCTTTTAAACTGATCGACGAAAAGCCGCCAATACTCTCTGTCCATGAGCTGCTTGTGCTCCACAAAGCGGGCGTTTTTATCAGCGATTCCGTTGAGCTTATTCATTTATATCACCTGTCCTTTTTTCTTGATTATAGCAAAGACGGAGTGTATAATAATTGTATTAAGATACCGAATTATTGTATTTTTCTTCAAGGAGACTGCTTATGTATTACCCCGAGAGGCTGCCCGTGCACGAAAAGTATTCATGGAGCTTTGAGGAGGCTCCTCCCATGGGAAAGCGCTGGGTAAAGGCGTATTCGCAGCAGATAGAGGGTCTGCTGGCACTTCATATACATGATTTCTACGAGCTGAATATAGTTCTCGGCGGCAGCGGCAGACATTACATCGGCGAGAGAAATGTGCCCGTGCAAAAGGGAGATGTCTTTGTGATTCCGCCGAGCATAACACATGGGTATTTCTCCACTGGGAGGCTTGAAATACTGCATGTTCTTCTTTCGAACGGCTTTATGCATTTCTATTCCGAGCCGCTGCAGAGGCTTGCGGGCTATAAAATGCTTTTTGATACCGAGCCTGCACTGAGGCGATGTGTCGAGACTGAGTTTTATCTTTCTCTCGACGACAATGAGCTGAAAAAAATCGGCACATGCACGGCAGAGCTGCTTGCCGACGCCGAGGAAAATGGGACCGATGCGGAAATACGGCAGTCCTTTGCCGCACTTACACTGATAGGAAAGCTTTGCAGGCAAATGTCTGAGGGAGCCATGAGCAGAGCGGCCGAGCTGCTCGGTCAAAAGGCAATTACGGTGATAAAGAGTCTCGATATAATAGAGAAGAGCTGTGACACCCCCGTATCCGTAAAAAGGCTTGCCGCCGAATGCGGAATGTCCTACGGGACATATCTTTCCGATTTCAAAAGGCTTACGGGCACTACGCCGTCAAGGTACAGAAGCGAATGCCGCATGAGGAGGGCGGAGGAGCTGCTCAGATTTTCCGATGATACCGTGCTTTCGATCGCGCTGAGCCTCGGATATTATGACAGCGCGCATTTCATAAGGGAATTCAAGAGCCACAGCGGTGTATCCCCCTCGCGCTTCAGGGAGGGCTGATATTCGTCAGCCGGCAAGGCAGAGGAAGGGTCGCAATGCGGCTCGGTTATATAAGTAAAAAACGGCAGTCGTCGGACTGCCGTTTTTTTATGCCGTTATTCAGCTGTTTTCGATGACATCGGCGGCATGAACAAGGTATTCCGCCGTGTTTCTTTCGAATTTTCCGCTGTCGCTCAGTGCGGAAAGCTCTGCATCGATCGGCATTCTGCCGAGCATTGCAATTCCGAGCTCCTCGCAAAGCTCATCAAGCCTGCTTTTGCCGAAAATATCTATTTCCCTGCCGCAATCGGGACACTTGACATAGCTCATGTTTTCGACAACGCCGAGCACGGGAATATTCATCATTTCGGCCATGTTGTAGGCCTTCTTGACGATCATGGATACAAGCTCCTGCGGTGAGGTGACAATGACGATACCGTCAAGCTTGATGGTCTGATATACGGTCAGCGGAACATCGCCCGTTCCCGGGGGCATGTCTATAAACATATAGTCAAGCTCGCCCCAAACAACATCCGTCCAAAACTGCTTGACAGCGCCCGCAATGACGGGGCCGCGCCAGACAACGGGTGTTTCCTCGGTCTCGAGAAGAAGATTGGAGGACATGATCTTTATGCCGTTTGCCGTGAGCTCGGGCAGGATTCCGTCATCACAGGCCTTTGCTCTTTGATTGATTCCGAACATTTTGGGAACAGAGGGGCCGGTTATATCCGCATCAAGCACTCCGACC
>CAZDEI010000019.1:0-8275 GCA_964504325.1 uncultured Eubacteriales bacterium
AATGACCGATGCCGGTGCTTCCCGTGAGGGAGGAGGCATTATCGGTGGTGCGGCGAAGCTGCTCGATCCTGCCGACATCCTTCAGTATTTTTATCTCATTGCCGCAGGTGACCGCAATGCCTACCGAATCGTAGCCCCTGTATTCGAGCTTTTCAAGTCCGTCCAAAAGAATCGGGGCGGCTCTCCTGCCTCCCGTGTATCCTACTATACCACACATTTGTGAAAAATCACTCCTTACAAAAAAGTAATAACATTATACGCTCAAAGTCCAAAAGTGTCAATAAAATATCCAAAAATATAAGTCTTAAAAAGCAGCGGAGCGTACGGAAATTATTATATGCAAAAAACGGAACCCCCTTAACGGAGACTCCGCTTGATAAAAGCAACCGAAAATATAAACATGGTCTATTCGGAGCGTGTCTGTCTGCTTTCCCGAAGCCTTTTGAAAAAGGAGGAAAGAAGCTCGGCACATTCCTCGCCCAGGACTCCGCCCTCGCTTTTCGGAAAATGGTTAAAGGGCATCGAAAACAGGTCGGCAACCGAGCCGCAGCAGCCGTTTTTCGCATCGTAGGCGCCGAATATCACCCTGTCAATGCGTGAGTTTATAATCGCTCCGGCGCACATCGGGCAGGGCTCAAGTGTTACATAAAGGGTGCAATCGGGCAGCCTCCAGCCTCCGAGCCGTCGGCAGGCGGCGTCTATTGCCTCGATTTCGGCATGGCAGAGAGCGTTTTTCAAGAGCTCCCGACGGTTCCTTCCGCAGGCTATTATCTCGTCACCGTGAACGATTACCGCTCCCACGGGCACCTCACCCTCGTCCGCGGCAAGCCTTGCCTGCTCGAGGGCGGCGCGCATGAATATCTCATCCCTATCGGACATATCCGACAGCCTCCGTTAAAAGCTCGGTGAGATAGGTGAGAAGGGAGGAAGAAAGCTGATATTCAACCGCCTTGGCGGCAAAAAGAACGATTGCAATGATCATGCAGGGGGCAAATACGGTGCCTCGTACCGTTGCCTTGACATCGGAAAAGCGAGGCCCCTCCCTGACAGACAGAAAATCGGGGCTGCGCCTTGCGAGGAGCAGTGCACCGATAAGTGCCGCTCCGCAGGCGAGAATAAAATACAGCGCCGAGATGACCGATTGCAAACCCTCAGACATGTCGGCGGTCAGATAATCAAGCACCACGGAGAAGAAATTATTCAGAAAATGTATCGCCATCGGCACCCACATGCTGCCGGTTTTGACATAGGCAAGAGCAAGGGCGAGACCGACAATAAAGGCAAAGGGAATCTGAACGAAGTTTCCGTGCATAAGTCCGAAAAACATCGCCGAGACGAATATGGCAGAGGAGGCTGAGGTTTTATCGGCAAGCATTCCGAGCATGACGCCGCGGCAGGCAAATTCCTCAAACAGTGCCGGAAATACCGCAATTACAAGCACCGAAAGCAGGAAGCCGTCGAGACCGTTGGGAAGCTCAAGTCCCGAGTAAACGGGCGGAATTCCGACCTCGGTCATGAGATTTGCCAGCATATTCGAAATTATGTTGCCGAGCATGGCGGCACCGAGCCCGAAAAGGACAAAGGGGAGAGAAAGCCCCCTTTTCGGCCTTGAATAGCTCATGAGCTCGGACAGTCGCCTGTGCGAAAACTTATGCGCGATAAGGAAGGGGATCAGCATTATAAAGGGTGAATATACGGCATTGATCAAAAGATTAAAGGTCGGATCGTAAAAGATATCTGCGCTGCCGTCGCCGAGGAATGCCGTTACGGCAGCGGCAAGCGTGAGAACATACGAGAAAACAGTCGAAAAGCCGTAGCACAGCAGGGCTGCGGCTCCGGCACGGTTTCCTGCCGTGCGGGCATCTCTTTTAAGCTCAAGGGGAGTGTATACGAGCTCGGGCTCCTCGGTGACGGGTGCAGGCTCTGCCGCTCTGCCGTCCGACTCCTCGGGAAGCATGACCTCTTGCATATCTGTATCCATTTTCTGTAGCTCCTTTGCTTTGCTGCGGAGCTCGGAGCGCCGCTTTTTGTTTATTATACATTGAATTTATAAAAAGGTCAATTGAAGATATAATAAGAATTGTCGGAGCGGTTGCGGCTGATTGTTGCACAGTCGGGAGCATATTTATGGGATTCTAAAAGCCAAAACAGTGTAAAATTTATGTATTTTTACCTCTAAAAGCCATAAAAAGCGAAAAAATATTAAAATATTTATTAAACATGTACAAAAAATGCGCTGTTTTTGATTACAATGACACTTGAAAAAGCAGGGGAGATATAATATTATATACTATGAGCTGAATACGGCTGCTCCACAGCGGGGACGCCGTCGGTATAAATTCAACATTGAAAAGGGGATCCTATATGGGTAAAATCACGGTAAAAGGCTTTTCGGATGCACTTTCGGCAAAGCTGAATCATGTCTTCGGCGTTGCTCCCGAGCAGGCGTCCGATGAGTTTTTCTACAAGGCCACGGTTTTGGCTGTGCTCGATATCATGAGAGAGCGCAGACACGCATTTAAAGAGGAATGCGCCGAAAGGGAGGCCAAAACGGTATACTACCTCAGCATGGAATTCCTTATGGGCAGATCCCTTAAGAACAATCTTTACAATCTCGGAATTACCGATACGGTCAAAAAGGCGCTTGACGGCTACGGAGTAAGGCTTGACAGCCTTTACGAGCTCGAGCCCGATGCGGGACTCGGCAACGGCGGCCTCGGAAGGCTTGCCGCCTGCTTTCTCGATGCGCTTACCACCGGCGGATATTCCGCTATGGGCTATTGCATAAAATACGAATTCGGAATATTCAATCAGAAGCTTGCCGACGGCTGGCAGACCGAAATGCCTGAGTTCTGGCTTCCGGGAGGAAGTGTTTGGCTTGTCGAAAGACCGGCCTCGGCGGTCGATGTCAATTTCGGCGGCGAGGTTAAGGAAAGCTGGGACGGTGCCTATCACAGCGTCTCTGTTGAAAATTATACCACCGTTCACGCCGTGCCCTATGATCTTATGGTCGCGGGAGGAGACGGCAAGAGTGTAAACGTGCTTCGCCTTTGGAGCGCGGTCAAGCCCGAAATAGATATGCAGGCCTTCAATCAGGGTGATTATGTCAAGGCGCTTGAGCGTCAGGCGATGGCTGAGGTCATAAGCAAGGTGCTTTATCCCGAGGATAACCATCCCGAGGGTAAATCCCTCCGCCTCCGTCAGCAGTATTTCCTTGTTTCCGCCTCCGTGCAGGATATACTGAAAAGACATCTCGCAAAATACGGAACCCTTGAAAACCTTCCCGACAAGGCGGCAATACACATAAACGATACACACCCCGCCCTTGTCATACCCGAGCTCATGAGATATCTGCTTGACGAGTGCGGCTACAGCTGGGATAAGGCATGGGATATAGTGAGCAGAACCGCCGCTTATACCAACCATACCGTAATGCGTGAGGCTCTCGAGTGCTGGCAGGTCGGTATGTTCAGGGATCTGCTCCCGAGAATATATCAGATAGTAACCGAAATTGACAACCGCTTCCGCAGCGAAACCTGGGAAAGAACTCACGATGCGGCGGCTGTCGAGCGCACGGCAATTGTTCAGAGCGGAGTCGTGAGAATGGCAAATCTCTGCGTGGTCGCCTGCCATTCGGTCAACGGTGTATCCGAGCTTCACTCCAAAATCCTTACCGATACCGTTTTCAACGATTACTACAGGCTTACTCCCGATAAATTCACAAATGTTACCAACGGAATCACCTTCCGCCGTTGGCTTTGTCAGTCAAATCCCGAGCTTACCTCTCTTATAAGTGAATGCATAGGCGACGGCTTTATTTACAAAACCGCCGAGCTTGCGAAATTCTCCGCCTTTGCGGACGACAGGGAGGTGCTTGCTCGACTGGAGACCATAAAGCGGAGCAACAAGGTCCGCTTTTCGGATTTTGTCAAGTCGGAGTACGGAATATCGGTCAACCCCGATTCCATGTTCGATATGCAGGTCAAGCGTCTGCATGAGTACAAAAGACAGCATCTTAATGCGCTTCATATAATATCCGATTATCTTAAGCTGAAGCAGAACCCCAATGCGCCCTTTGCTCCCAAGACCTACATTTTCGGCGCAAAGGCTGCGCCCGGCTACCATCTTGCCAAGCGAATAATCAAGATGATAATCGCTCTGTCGAAGGAGATTGAAAAGGATCCCGTCATAAGAGAAAAGCTCAATATAGTTTTTGTCGAAAACTACCGCGTGACGCTTGCCGAGCTTATGATACCCTCTGCTGATATGTCGGAGCAGATATCCCTCGCCTCGACCGAGGCCTCTGGTACCGGAAACATGAAGCTTATGCTCAACGGCGCAATCACAATAGGCACCGAGGACGGTGCAAATGTCGAAATCCATCGCGCGGTCGGTGATGATAATATCATAATCTTCGGTATGAAGACACCTGAGGTGCTTGAGCTCAGAGCACGCGGCTACAGCCCGATTGGCTACTATAACAACAATCCCGAGCTGAGAGCCGCCGTGGATTTCATGGGCAATATCGGCGGTGAGAATTTCAGCGATCTTCGCTCGGTATTCATGAACACCGATTACTATATGGCATTTGCCGATTTCAACGATTACTGTGCCGCACAGAGGCGTGCCTCGGAGCTTTATGCCGACCGTGACCGTTGGAACAGAATGTCACTTGCAAACATTGCCGCGGCAGGCATATTCTCGGCCGACCGATCCATTGAGGATTACGCCGATAAAATTTGGAATGTCAAGCCGGCAGACGGCAGGAGATAACGGAGGAGGGCAATGGACTATTTGCCTTACGATTCGAGGGATGAGCGCTATAAGACTCCCTTCGGTGCCGTTGCCGTCGGTCAGCAAACGGTAATCAGCCTTCTGCTTCACCGTGATGCGCTTGTCAGAGAGGCCTTCCTCCTGATAAGGCGCGACGGCGGAGAATACGAGAGCCTTCGCTCGGCACCCGCAGTGCATTACGACGGTGATTTCTATCGCTACAGCTTTGTTTTTAAAAGCACTTCGGCGGGGATATATTATTACCGATTTTATTACACCTCGGCGTACGGAGATATGCAGGTTACAAGGCAGCGCTTCTCAAAGGGAACGGTTTCCGCAGAGGGCGGAGAATGGCAGCTTACCTGCTATGCTCCTCAGCCCGAGCCGCAGGGCTTTGCGGGCGGACTGATATATCAGATCTTTCCCGACAGGTTTTTTGCTTCGGGTAAGAAAAAAACGGGTGTCCCCACCGACAGATATATAAATACAAATTGGGGTGACGAGCCTGCCTTCAGGCAGGACGGCTCGGTCCCCGAGCTCGGCAGGGATTGGTTCGGAGGAGATCTTTCGGGTATCGAGCAAAGGCTTGATTATATCCAAGGCCTCGGTGTGAGCATTATTTATCTTAATCCGATATTCGAGGCGCATTCCAATCATCGCTACGACACGGCGGATTATATGAAAATCGATCCGCTGCTCGGCGACAAGGAGGATTTTACGGCGCTTTGCAGTGCGGCGGAAAGGCGCGGAATCAAGATTATAATCGACGGAGTTTTTTCACATACGGGCGCCGACAGCCGATATTTCGATCTTTACGGAAGATACGGCTCAAGCGGTGCGGCCGTAAGTGAGAGCTCGCCCTACCGAAAGTGGTACGGCTTTCGCAGCTGGCCCGATAGCTACGATTGCTGGTGGGGAGTTCCTTCACTGCCCGAAACAAATGAAAACGACCCCTCCTTCTCCGAATTCATAACGGGTGAAAACGGGGTCCTGAGAACATGGCTCAGGGCAGGGGCCTCGGGTGTGCGGCTTGATGTTGCAGATGAGCTTCCCGATGAATTTATCGATAAAATTTATGCTGCGGTCAAGGCCGAAAAGCCCGACGCGCTGATTATCGGTGAGGTATGGGAGGATGCGACCGACAAGATCAGCTACGGACACCGCAGGAGATACCTTCTCGGCGGACAGCTTGACAGTGTCATGAATTATCCCTTTGCGAGGCTGATACTCGATTTTGTTACGGGCGGAGACGCCTTTGTTATGCTCGACGGTGTCGCGACGATATGCGAAAACTATCCCCCTCAGGCACTCGGACTTCTTATGAATCATATCGGAACGCATGACACCGTTAGGGTGCTCACCATGCTCGGAAACGGCGGCGGTCTCAATGCCTCACGCGCGGAGCAGTCCGGAATGCGCCTGTCGCCGGAGGCATATGCGCAGGCGGTTCGTCTTTTGAAGCTCGCTGCAGTGATTCAGTATACTCTTCCTGGAATCCCCTCGCTTTATTACGGAGATGAGGCGGGACTTCAGGGGGGCGCCGATCCCTTCTGCCGCGGATGCTATCCGTGGGGAAGCGAGGACAGAGAGCTTCTCGAATTTTACAGAGAACTCGGCAGCGTGCGAAAAAGCAGTGATGCCTTCAAGGGGGCCTTTAAGCCGATTTTTGCCGGCTTGGGGCTTGCAGCATACGAGCGGCGCGGAAAAACCGAAAGAGTGCTGACAGCCGTCAACAGGTGGCGAGAGGGCGATGAGCTTGCTTTGCCCGAGGAATGGCGTGGCTGCAGGTGTCTGCTCGGCACACCGCCTACAGGTGACAGGCTGGAGCTGCCGCCCTTCGGCTTTTCAATTCTTGCTCAAGAGCTGCCCGATATCAACTGAATAAATGCAACCTAAAGGAAACATTGTCGCAATGTTTCCTTTCTTTTCGGTCTTTTTTGGGATGACCCCCGAAAATAAACGCTGAAAGGGAGAAAATCATGAAGACAGTTATAGTGAATATCGGTGCCGACCGAAGCATAAGCTGCAGCGACACCACGCTCGGCAGCAGCGGAGAGCATAATGTCACGGGGCTGAAATTCGCAGTCGGCGATCCCGAGCTTTCCTGCTGCGATTTTTTTAGGCTTTGGACGGGTGACCGATATTCCGAAAGGCTTTTTTCGGAAAACGGCATGATAAGCTTTACCGTCCCTCGCGAGGTGCTCAGACCGCCCTATGTCGATATGGAGCTTTGCGGATATATCGAAAAGGAGGGCACCGTCTGCTATGTCGCCAAGTCGGGTAAAATCAGATTCAGGGTGGAAACCTCCGCATGCGCGAGTCTTATGTGCACCGATGCCGCCGAGCCCTTTGAGGCCTACAGCCTTGAGTGCGGCAGAGCCGCAGTGCTTGCCGTTGAGTCCAAGACCGCAGCTGAGGAGGCAAGGGTTGAGGCGTGTGAGCATGCGCTTGATGCGAGGCAAAGCAGCGAGGCTGCAAAAAGCAGCATGAATGCGGCGGAAAAGGCGGCAAGCAGAGCACAAAGCAGCAGCGAAAACATTTCAAGGCTTTTGAGCGAGGGCGAGGTGACCTCGGCACTTATAGAGAAGAATTCGGCGGCGGAAATGAGCTTTTGGGTGGGAACAAGGGCCGAATTCGGCGAGCTTGAGGCTCCTGAAAACAATACGCTGTATCTTTTTACCGATGACAATGCGCTCAAGGAGCTTGAGGACAAGCTTGAGGCGCGCTGTACAAAGAGAATTGCCGAGCTCCCCGCCCTCAGCGAAATACTTGATTCGGTATATCCCGTCGGCTCGGTGTATATCAGCGTCGGTAGCACCGCACCCGAAGCACTCTTCGGAGGAAGCTGGGAGCGCATCAGCGACTGCTTTCTTCTTGCCTCGGGCAGCAGACATGCGCTCGGCAGCACGGGAGGCAGTGAAAGGGTTACACTTTCCGCCGAGGAGCTTCCGAAGCATAAGCACACAGTTTCGATTTACACCTCGTCGGGCAGCTCTGCGGGCGGAACACTTGCCTATTCGGAAAATTCTTCGGGAGGAGGCAGCATTTACAATACCGCCGAGTCGGGCGGAGGAAAGGCACATGAAAACATGCCGCCCTATCTTGCCGTGGCGGTATGGAAAAGAATTGCTTAGGGAGGCTTGTTATGGCTTATTTAAATGGAAAAGAAATATATTTTACTGCTGGTGCGGCAGGAATAACCTCAATTGACAGTGAGCCGAGGGAGAAAAGCGGAAACCCCGTCAGCTCCGAGGGGGTCTACAAAAGGCTCAATTGGGAGACGGTATATGAGACCGTATTGAGCGAGAGTACCTCAAGCTTCAGGAAAAAATTCGACAGCTCCTACAGCAGGGTGTATGTGAGATTCGATATGGATGCCGACACAAGCGGCTTTGCCGAAGACGGGCGTGTTAACGGAAGCGTTTTTCAGGGAGAGATCGAGCAGTATGTCTTTTCGGATCAGGGAGCATGGCTTCTGCGAAATGCGGAAAGCAAGATACTT
>CAZDEI010000019.1:8285-9824 GCA_964504325.1 uncultured Eubacteriales bacterium
TTGAAATGAAGGGTAATTACTGCTGCACGGATCTGAAATTTTACTCGACCACAAGCAATGATATGACCTCATATTATCTTATAAGCGGCGCAGGCAACAGGGTCATGACCAATCTCGGCAAAAGGCTTACGGGAAACGCAATAGACGGAGTGTCCGTAAATTTCACCGTACAGGGCTATCCGATACCTGCGGGCACCCGTATAACCGTTTTGGGCATAAGAAAATGATGCTTGTCGAAAGCAAGAAAGGAGGGCGGTGAATAAATGGAGCTGCTGTTACCGGAGCTCATTACCGGACTTGTGACCCTTACGGGCACGGTTATAACCTGTATTGCCACCTCAAAAAGGACCGATCAGACGATGAGAATCAATCAGGCGGTCACCGATACCAGACTCGGGGAGCTGACACGAGAGGTCAGGGAGCTTAACCAGCTTGCCGTGCATGTACCTGTGGTGCAGGAGCAGATACGGTCTCTTGAGCATAGAATGAATAATGTAGAAAAAAGGAAAAAGGACGGAGTTGAAAAATGAAGGAAGCATTGAAAAAGCTGCTTGCTGTAAAAAGCATAGTTACGGTGATATTAACCGCGGTATTTGCGGCGCTTAGCGTAACGGGCAGGGTGAGCGGCGAGCAGTTTCTTGTGATATTCACAACGGTTATCGCTTTTTATTTCGGCACTCAGCATGAGAGAAGGGCGGAGGCCAAAAATGAAAAAAACTGACAAAGGACTCGTAGAGTACGCAAAAAGGGCACTCGGACTGCCCTATTGGAACGGCACCTTCGGTCAAATTGCGACCGAGCAGCTTTACCTTCAAAAAAGAGCTCAGCTTCCCGAGCAGTACACGGCCACGGATTTCCCGACACAGTACGGAAAGAGGGTTCATGATTGCGCGGGACTTATAAAGGGCTATTTTTGGAAGGACAGCTTTGATTTCGACTACCGCTATCAGTCAAACGGTCTTCCCGATGTAAACGAATACGGTCTTTACAGCCTGTGCACCGAAAGGGGAAAAATCAACACGCTTCGGGAGGCTCCGGGACTGCTTGTCTTCAAGCGCGCGGACGGCAAGATATACCATGTCGGCGTGTATATCGGAGGCGGCGAGGTGATTGAGGCAAAGGGGCATGCCTACGGAGTGGTAAGCTCGCCTGTCGGTGAATGGGATGAGTGGGGCAGGCTGTCGGTGCTCGAATATACCGGCGGAGAGGAAAAAGCCGACGGCTTCAGTGCCGAGGTGCTCGAATGGCAAAAATGTGCCGTCGCGGACGGCTTCGGCTTTTTGAACTACGGCTGTGACGGAGAGTGGGGTGAGGAATGCGAATTCGTTGCCCGCAGGGCGCTTATTCAGCAGTGGAGCGACGGTAAATACCGTTACCCGAGGCTGACCGCCCTCGCACAAGGAAAAATGGGAATGCCCTCAGATAAATGTGACGGAAGGTGCGGCCCCGAAACCACCGCATGCATTCGAAGCTATCAGCGCTCCGTCGGCCTTTCGCCCGACGGCGGCATCGGTCTACTGACCTGGAAAAGGCTTTTGA
>CAZDEI010000020.1:0-9802 GCA_964504325.1 uncultured Eubacteriales bacterium
GTCAGAAATCACCTCGGTGACATTCTTATGGGCTTTGCCGTGCTGATGTTCGGCATGTCCGCTATGTCGGATGCCGTTTCCGGACTTCAGGATGAGATGGACGGACTTATTACAAAATTCGAAAATCCTCTGATAGGAATTCTTGTCGGCTGTCTTATTACCTGCGTTTTGCAGAGCGCCTCGGCTACCGTTGGCATTCTTCAGGCTCTTACCGTAACGGGACGAATCAGCTTCTCGGTCGCTCTGCCGCTTATTATGGGTATTGCGATAGGCGCTCGGTTCCCGTGCTGCTTTCCGCCTTCGGAACAAATATCAACGGAAAGAGAACTGCCTTTATTTATCTTATAATAGATGTTCTCGGTGTTATTATTATCGGCGGACTGTTTTACGGCATCGGCATATTCGTCGAGTGGCCCTTTATCAATATGCAGATGTCTGCGGTGTCGGTCGCGCTTGTCAACACGCTTTTCAGATTTTTTACATTGATAGTGTTGTTCCCCTTCATCGGTCTTCTCGAAAAGATGGTCATGTACCTCTTCAAGGAGCCTCATGATGAGGATGAGGACGATGACGAGGATATCGATCGCCTTGAGGACAGATTTATCATTCATCCCACACTTGCGATAGAGCAGAGCCGCTCGGCAATGGAATCAATGATCAGAAAGGCGAGGAAGAACCTTTCCCGCTCCTTTGACCTGCTTGACAGCTACAGCGATGAGCTTTACAGAAAAATACAGACTAAGGAATATGTGGTGGACCGGTATGAGGACAAGCTCGGCTCCTATCTCGTTAAGATAAATCAGCAGGAGCTTTCGCATGCCGAAAACATCGAAATTTCCAAGCTCTTACATACTATCAGCGATGTTGAGCGTATTGCCGACCATGCTGTAAACATTTCTAATGTTGCCGCTGAAATTAATGAGAAAAAGCTCGAATTTTCGGGAAATGCGTCGGCCGAGCTCCTTAGAATCAGGGATGCCATCAACGAAATCGTTGATATTTCCTTTACAGCCTTCTGCTCGCAGGATATTAATGCCGCCTTCACAGTTGAGCCGCTTGAGGAGGTTATCGATCGTCTGTGCGACGAGGTAAAGCTTAATCACATCAACCGCATACAGGCAGGAAACTGCACACTGAATCTCGGCTTTGTTTTCAATGATCTGCTTTCGGATTTTGAAAGAATTGCCGATCATTGCTCCAATATTGCCGTTGCGATGATAGAGCTTAATGTCGATTCCTTTGACACACATGAGTACCTCAACGAGCTCAAGCGCAACAAAACCGAGCTGTTTAAAAAGAATTACGATGCCTTTGCCGAGAAGTATTCGCTTGCTTCTGTCACCGCACAGCATTAATCTGATCACCCGCGATTGTTTCGCGGGTGTTTCCTATTTGTAAAATTCATGTGAATACTATTGATTAGAAAAATACAGTGTGTTAAAATATTCCTACCTTCGGTAAAAAATAAATATAAGGGAGAATCTTAATTGAATTTTTATTCAAGGGAAAGCGACAGTGTTCTTTCAGAGCTTAAAGCAAGCCGCGAAGGTCTTACATCGGCCGAAGCCGGAGAACGTCTGTCACTGCACGGAAGAAATAAGCTTGCCGACACGAAAAAGGACGGCATCGTTAAGCGCTTTTTAAAGCAGCTCTGCGATCCTATGATACTTATACTTTTGGGTGCGGCAGTCGTCTCGGCAATCACCACGGTCATTGCCAACAGCATGACAGGTGAGGGCGAGTCCTTTGCCGATGTCTTTATTATTCTATTTGTTGTGATTTTAAATTCCGTTCTCGGCGTAATTCAGGAGAGCAAGGCCGAGGCTGCAATTGAGGCTCTAAAGGGAATGACTGCAGCCACCTCAAAGGTTTACCGTGACGGCAGGCTTACAGCCGTCAAGAGCGAGGAGCTTGTTCCGGGTGACATTGTTTACCTTGAGGCAGGTGATTCGGTGCCTGCAGACTGTAGAATTATTGAAAGCACTTCTCTTAAAATCGAAGAGGCGGCGCTTACCGGTGAGTCGGTTCCCGTCGAAAAAACCGATGCTGTTGTCGGCCGCGATACTGAGCTCGCACTCGGTGACAGACGCAATATGTGCTACATGGGCAGCACTGCCGTAAACGGCAGGGGGCGCGCGGTTGTCTGTGAAACCGGAATGTCAACAGAAATGGGCAAGATTGCAGATGCGCTTACCAAGGCCGGAAATGATGAAACACCTCTGCAGAAAAAGCTTTCAAGTCTTTCAAGGATTCTTACATGGCTTGTCCTCGGAATCTGTGTTGTTATTTTTGCCGTTGAAATAATCGAGGGCGTGGCGAAAACCGGCGGAATTCCCGCCTTCGGTGAATTCCTCAGCTTCTTTATGGTTGCCGTCAGCCTTGCCGTTGCCGCAATTCCCGAGGGTCTTGCGACCGTTGTGACCATTGTGCTTTCTATCGGTGTAACCAAGATGAGCAAGAGAAACGCTGTTATAAGAAAGCTTACCGCCGTTGAAACTCTCGGCTGTGCTCAGGTCATATGCTCGGATAAAACAGGAACTCTTACTCAAAATAAAATGACAGTTGTTGATGAATTTACCGTCAACAGCGAGCTCTTGGCGACAGCTATGTCACTCTGCTCGGATGCAGAGCCCGACAGTGAGACGGGAGAGGCTGTTGGTGAGCCCACCGAATGTGCTCTTGTGAATTTCGCGACCTCCAAGGGTCTTATCAAGGCCGAGCTTTCGGCTCGCTTGCCGAGAACGGGTGAGATTCCCTTTGATTCGGGAAGAAAAATGATGTCCACTCTGCATGAGTGTGATGGAAAAACCGTTCAGTACACCAAGGGCGCTCCCGATGAGCTTTTAAAGCGCTGCACCTCGATTCTTACCGATGACGGTATCCGTCCGCTTGACGATGAATTAAGAGCGCAAATCGCCGCAGCAAACAAGGGAATGGCCGATAAGGCACTTCGTGTTCTTGCCGCCGCCTATACGGAATATCCCGCAATGCCAAGCGAGGTGACGACCGAGGCACTTGAAAAAGAGCTTATTTTTATCGGACTTTGCGGAATGATCGATCCCGTCAGACCCGAGGTTAAGGCCGCCGTAGATAAATGCCGCGAGGCAAGCATAAGGGTCGTAATGATCACAGGTGACCATATAGATACTGCTGTTGCAATCGCCAAGGAGCTCGGTATAATTACAGATGCAGGCGAAGCTATTATGGGTCTTGAGCTTGATCGCCTGTCCGACGAGGAGCTCGACCGCGTTATCGATCACTACAGCGTTTACGCACGCGTTCAGCCCGAGCACAAGGTGCGCATCGTCGAGGCTTGGAAGCGCAGAGGCGCCGTTACCGCCATGACGGGTGACGGTGTCAACGATGCCCCGAGCATAAAGACTGCAGATATCGGAATCGGCATGGGCATTACCGGTACCGATGTTACCAAAAATGTCGCCGACATGATTCTTGCAGACGACAACTTTGCAACAATTGTTTCCGCCGTTGAGGAAGGCCGAAAGATCTATTCCAATATACGAAAGGCGATTCAGTTTCTGCTTTCCTCGAATCTCAGTGAGGTTATCAGCATTTTCACGGCAACAATGCTCGGCTTTGTTATTTTGAAGCCCGTGCATCTGCTTTGGATAAATCTTATAACCGACAGCCTGCCTGCTCTTGCTCTCGGCATGGAGCACGGTGAGCCCGATTCGATGAAGAAAAAGCCGAGAAGCTCAAGGGACGGCATTTTTGCCGACGGTGTCGGTATCGATATATTCTATCAGGGACTTTTGGTTTCGGTCTTAACGCTTGCAGCCTTCCTTATAGGACATTTTATCGAATTCGGTCGAATTGATTTTTCAAATCTCGCAAGTGAGCACGGAACGACAATGGCGTTTCTCACCATGTCAATGGCTGAGGTCTTCCATTCCTTCAATATGCGCTCCTTGCGCGGCTCGATTTTCTCGCTTAAAAGGCAGAATCTTGTGCTTCTCGGTGCCGGCATGCTGGCGCTCCTTCTCACTACCGCGATTATTGAAATTCCTTTCCTTGCAAGCGCATTCAGCTTTACGCCCATAGGTCTTAAGGAATATGCAATTGCTTTGACTCTTGCGGTGCTTGTGATTCCGATCGTTGAGCTAATAAAGCTCGTTGAACGCCGCATTGCCGGGCGGAAGGCCGTAAAGTAAAATGCTTAAGGGAATTAAAGCTCGGACTCCTACGACCTTTTTTGCGCTGCTGTTTTGCCTTTTCACAGCTCTGATTTTCTATATGTCCTCGGAAACCGCCGTTGAATCCGACGGAAGAAGCGGCGGAATTTCCGAATTTATAGTTACTCTGCTTGCGGGAGACAGCAGCTTGAACGACTATGAGCTTGAGGTGCTTAATCGAAGCATTAACTCAACGGTTAGAATCGGCGGCCATATAGGCGAGTTTCTGCCACTCGGAATTACAGCGGCCTTAACAGCTCTCAGCATTCGGAATAATAAGCTCTACGGCTATCGGCCGTTGCTGTGCACGCTGATTTGCGCCTCGGTTGCCTTAGCTGACGAATTATATCAAATTTCCGTGCCCGGCAGGGCCTTTGAGCTTTTTGATATTGCCTGCGATACGCTCGGTGCCGTGCTCGGAATTTGGCTTATATTTCTTCTTCACCTTATATTCATAAAAAAGTCGGATCAATTGCGATCCGACTTTTATTTTGCTCTTGATAAATTTTGTCGACAGTACTATAATATTGGGGTACTATGACTATTTTAGAGGGATTTAAAATGGATATTTTACTCAGCATTGCAATTGCTCTTTCCGCGGGACTTCTAATGTCCCGTGTTGTTAAGCCCTTCGGGCTTCCTGCCGTCACCGGGTATCTTATCGCAGGTGTGCTGATAGGCCCGTATTGCCTCGGTCAGCTCGGCACCCTTCTCGGTATTGAGGGCCTCGGCTTCACCTCGGCCGATTATGTCGGGCATTTCAAGGTGATTTCCGATGTTGCTCTAGGCTTTATAGCCTTTTCAATGAGCAACGAGTTCAGAATATCACAGCTAAAAAAAATCGGTAAGCAGGCCGCAGTTATCGGAGTTGTTCAGGCAGTTACGGCCACGCTTTTTGTCGATGCAGCGCTTATTGCTCTCAGCTTCATTCTCGGAAGCACGGTTTTCCCCATGAGTGCCGCCATTACACTCGGAGCAGTTGCCGCTGCGACCGCACCCGCCGCCACACTGATGGTTGTCCGTCAATATAAGGCAAAGGGTAAGCTTACCGATATACTACTGCCTATAGTTGCACTCGATGACGCGGTGGGTCTCATTATATTTGCTGTTTCCTTCGGCATTGCCAAGGGAATGGTAAGCGGCAGCACAGATGTTTTTTCAATTCTTATAAACCCAATAGTCGAAATCGTTGTTTCGATAGTCATAGGCGGACTGCTCGGTTTTATCTTTTCGCAGGCAGAAAGGCTGTTCCATTCTCGCAGTAAAAGACTTTCTGTTTCGGTCACCTTCGTTATTTTAACTGTTGCCGTAACAATGCTGAAAATCAAGATAGGCCCCGTCACCGTTGGAATGTCCTCACTCCTGACCTGTATGATGCTCGGAACAGTGTTCTGTAATGTCTGCGAATCCTCCGAGGAACTTATGGATAGGGTGGACCGTTGGACTACGCCGCTGTTTATTCTTTTCTTTGTGATCAGCGGTGCTGAGCTTGAGCTGAGCGTGTTCACGAATATTGCAATTGTCGGTGTCGGCGTAATTTACATAATATTCAGATCGATCGGTAAAATCGTCGGTGCCTCTGCAACCTCTAAGCTCATGAAATGCGATCCCATGATCGTCAAGCATTTGGGAATCACACTGCTTCCGCAGGCAGGTGTTGCGCTTGGTATGTCGGTTTCCGCTATGGAGCTCGGCAGCTTTGAGGGCGGTCTGATTCGTAATATTGTCCTGTTTTCGGTACTGATTTATGAGCTTGTGGGACCCGTGCTTACAAAAAATGCACTTATGAAGGCAGGGGAGATTACCCCGGAGCAGCGCAGCTCGGCTAAGGTCATAAACAGTAAAAACGGCAAATAGCTTTTATTAGTACTCTCTTGGAGGAATGTATAGTATATGAAGTATATTCTCGATAACGATATGCATATTCACAGCCATCTTTCCATTTGCTCGGGGGACGAAGGACAGACCTATCAAGCGATTCTCGCACACGCACGCAAATACGGATTGAAAACGGTTGTGATTACCGATCATTTTTGGGATGAAGCCGTTCAGCATCCCGAGCTTAAGCATCACGGCTTTTATCTTGAGCAGGATTTTGCTCATATCACCTCCGACGGTGTGCCTCCACAGACCGACGGAATCCGATTTCTCTTCGGCTGTGAAACCGAGATGACCTATGATATGACCGTGGGACTTGCAAGGGAAAATTACGATAAATTCGATTTTGTCATAGTCCCCACTACCCATTTTCATTTCAAGGGCTTTACGATAACAGAGGATATTTCGACTCCCGAGCAAAAGGCTGAGCTTTGGGTAAAAAAGCTTGATGCACTGCTTGGCATGAAGCTGCCCTATCATAAGATGGGAATTGCCCATCTTTGCTGCTGTCTTATCGAGCCCTCCTCAAGAGAAGCCTTTGTGAATATATTAAGTCTAATATCCGACGGCGACCTCAAGAGGGTATTTTCAAGAGCCGCGGCAGTCGGCATTGGTATTGAGCTGAATGCAGCCGACTTTGATTTCAAGCTTGAGGGCGAGCAGGAGGCTGTGCTGAGAATTTTCCGCGCCGCCAAGAATGAGGGCTGCAAATTTTATCTCGGAAGCGATGCCCACTCAAGAGTCGGACACGAGAGATCAATACCGTTGTTGCAAAGGGCTATTGACCTCCTTGAGCTGACAGAGGACGACAAATTTCGACTTGAGAAGTAATTTCGTTCGGACGGTCTGTTAATATGAAGATCTATTACGAAAACAAAAAATCTCCGTTGGAGTTCAGATATGCGGAAACACTTGCCTCCTTTGTACACATGCACAAGGAGCTTGAGCTCGTGCATGTCATAAGAGGAAAGGCAATGGCCTATGCCGATAAAAACTGCTATCTTTTGAATGACGGAGATACATTTGTTGCCTTTCCAAATCAGACGCATTATTACAATGTCTTAAATGAGGGCAAATTCCTGCTGATGATTTTTACCGCCGACATTGTTTTCGGCTGTGAAAAGCTGCTGCTTGATTCTGTTCCGGACACCAATGTTGTAAAGGGAATATCAAACGAGCTTCCGGCCGACTTTCTTAACAGCATGAAATGCTTTACGGGTGATTACAATTCGGTTTTCACCGCCGGCTGTCTTAATATAATAATGAGCACCGTATTGCCTAAAATGAAGCTGTCGAAGATCAACAGCGACAGCTATGACACGTTGTACAAAATAATTAAATACTGTACTGACAATTATAAAACAAACCTGACGCTCGAATCAGTTGCGGACGCCTTGAATATTTCCAAATATTATGTTTCGCGACTCATAAATTCAAAGCTTTCACTGAATTTTAACGAGTACATCAATAATCTTCGAATCTCCGAGGCCTCAAATCTTCTCCTGAAAACGGATATGAAAATAGCCGACATCTCGGAGGATGTCGGCTTTGAGACCATTCGAAGCTTTAACCGCGTCTTCCGGCAGCTTAACGGCTGCTCGCCGTCAGACTACCGTGAGTGCGACAAGAGTGTCAGGAAACAGATTTAACGTAGTCAATGCTGAGCTTTACGCACTCGAGGGGTGTTTTACCCATAGAGGGATCATCCTGCTCAATTACGACCCACTGTGCATGAGCGTTTTCGGCGGCATCGAGAATGGAAGTAACATTCTGAATTCCGTATCCGACCGGTCTTAATTCGAAGCTGCCATCGGCGGCTTCTTTTTTATCCTCGGCGACGCCGATAAGGCCGTACATATTCTCGCTCTTGCAGCCTGCAAAGTCCTTAAGATGGACAATATCAAGCCTGTCGGCATACTTGTTAATGTAGTCTGTGGGATTTTCGCCGCCGACATTTACCCAGCAGGTATCGAGCTGAGTGGAGAGAAGCTCTGCGGGAACAGCAGAATAAAGTCTGTCGAGCATATATTCGCCGTCGACCTTTTCAAACTCAAAGTCATGGTTATGATAGCAAAGCTTCATACCGTGCTTGTTTGCAAGCTCGCCGAGCTTCTTTACATTTTCAACAAACTCAGCAAACTGAGCGGGATCTCTGAAGCGATCTGCCTCGATCCACGGAATTACAATAAACTTGCAGCCGATCTTTTCAAAGGTTTCAAAGGTTTTTTCACCTTTAAGCTGCTCATCGTAACTTACATGTGCGGAAATAGGCGTGAGGCCTATTTCCTTGCACATTGCATTAACTTCCTCGGCGGAGTGACCGAAAAGTCCGGCAAACTCTACACCGTCGTAGCCCATTTCCTTGACCTTCTCGAGGGTACCTCTGAAGTCAGCCTCCATATCACCGCGAAGAGAATAAAGCTGAAGAGCTAATTTGAAATTATACATAATTACTGTATCCTTTCGTCTAAAACCTTATATTTCGGGAATCTCAACGGTGATTTCCTTACCGAGCTCTGCAGAGCGAACAAGACCGTCGATGATGGCCTGATTGTAAAGAATCTCGGAGGAGGGAACAGGAGCGGTTCCGTTGTTCTTTATTGAATCAACAAAGGAGCGAAGCTTCTTGTAGAAGAGATCCTCGGTGGGCTGCATGGGAACCTCATATTCGAGAGTGGTGGTGCCTATAGTCTTGTAGACCTTAAGGGGAGTCTTGAATTCACCGTTCCAGCACTCGGTGGAGGGGATTCTGAGTCCGCCCTTGGTGCCGAGAATAAGAGCATCGCCGGCAGTGTCCATGTTCATTGCCCAGGAAATGCGGAAGTCGAGAACAATGTCGCCCTCAAGACGGATAAAGCCGGCTGCGAAATCGTCAACCTCAAACTTCTCGGCATACTCGGGATGAGTGGGGTAGTAGGCAGGATCCTGACCGAAGAAGGCAGACTTGTAGCCGGTAACGGTAAGCGGCTTCGGATAGCCGACGGCGCCCATGAGCATATCAAGAGAGTAGGAGCCGATATCGCCGACAGCACCGATACCTGCGGTGTTCTTCTCGATAAAGCTTGTGCCGAAGGGGGTGGGGATACCGCGTCTGCGGCCGCCGCCTGCCTGCAGGTAGTAAATCTTTCCGAGCTCACCGGAATCGACGATCTTCTTGATCATCTTCATGTTTTCGCTCATTCTGGGCTGGAAGCCGATGGTGAGAATCTTTCCCGATCTCTTTTCGGCTCTCATAACCTCGGCAGCCTCTTCAAGGGTTACGGTGAAGGGCTTTTCGAGCATTACGTTAACGCCTGCATCGAGTGCATGAATAGCACAGGGGGCATGCTGACAGTTATAGGTGCAGATGCTGACACCGTCGAGGTCCTTTTCGTTTGCGAGAAGCTCCTCGTCGCTGTTGTATATGCGAGCGCCCTCAATCTCGAATTTCTTTGCGAATTCTGCGGCCTTGCCGGGAATGATATCGGCAAGAGCTACGATCTCAACATCGGGGAGCTGCTTATAGGCAGCAACATGGAGCTCTGCGATCCAGCCGGTACCGATAATACCGATTTTTACCTTCTTCGAGGTGTCGACGACAGCGGTTTCCTGATTTTCCTTGAATGCATCAAGACGAGATGAATTTGCCATTTTTATTTACCTCCGTAAAATTATATTACAAACTGCTTCATATATCGGCAGCTCAGAGCAACTGAATCAAGGATTCTTTCCTTGGAATTCTCAAAGGCCTTATC
>CAZDEI010000021.1:0-4091 GCA_964504325.1 uncultured Eubacteriales bacterium
GACCCTACAAGGGCACCTTTACCTCCGACAACGATGTAAGCATAAAATATCTTCGAATCGAAACTGCTTCGTCAAATCATGTCGGATTATTCGGATATATTCAAAACGCAACGATTAAAAATGTCACGCTCAGTGATCCCTTGGTCGTCGGAAACACCGATGTCGGTGCTCTTGTCGGCGTGGCAATCAACAGCTCGATAACCGATTGCACCGTCAAATCCTCACGCGACAGAGGCTTTGAGGTGAGGGGCAGCGAGTCGGTCGGCGGACTGGTCGGCCGCGCGGAGGACAGCTCGATAACCGGCTGCAAAAACTTCGGCTGGGTATTCCTGCTGCTGACAGGCGAGGAGGAGGCTCGGCATAAGCTCGGCGGAATCGTCGGCGTTGCCACCCTCACCGCAAGCGGAACAAATCCCCTTTTGATATACGACTGTCAGAACGAGGGCCCCGTTGAGTGCACAACCGTTAACGATTACGAGTGCACGGGCGGAATTGTCGGCCGTCTTGTCAGTGAAAACGCAAATTACCGTGCAAAAATCGACAAATGCATCAACAACGCTTGCGTATGGAGCATCGAGGCGGGCACGGGCGGAATAGTAGGCTACGCTCAAAACGCAAGCATTGAGAGATGTGAAAACAAGCAAGCAATCACAGGCACCACGGGTGTCGGCGGAATTGCCGGATATGCCTTCTACGGCACACAAATATTAAATTGTACGAACAGCGGCTCCGTAACCGGCAACCCGTATTCCGATAACGATCCCGAAAATCCGAAAAGCATTACTCCCTTTAATATCGGCGGAATTGTCGGCTCTGTTTACAATCCGCGCGACACCTCCCACCTTTTTGAAAACGGTGAGCTCAACTGTGATGTAAACCCCGTTTATTCCTATAACCGCGACAGCCTGATATACGACTGCAGCAACAGCGGCACCGTCACCTGCAACGGCGATTATGAGGAGCAATTAGGTACGATCGTCTGTCTTCCCTCGGCCCCCGATACACCCTATGCGGTACAGCTTGAGGGCTCGACCACGGGCGGAATAGTGGGCTTTGCGGCCGACAGCGCCTACTTTGACGAGGAGGGCAACATTGTCAAAATCGAAAAGTGCACCAATTCCGGAGCTGTAACCGGCGCCTCGTCCACGGGTAACGCCACCTATACCGGCGGAGTTCTCGGCTGCGGAAAGAATGTTGCCGTCGTCGAAAGCCAAAGCAGCGGCACCGTGACAAACGCCTCCGACAGCAGCACAGATTCCGTAAATGACTATATCGGCGGCTACTGCTTTACCGTCAGATTTAATACAAACGGCGGCACCGCGGCAAGCGGAGAGTCACTTGCGCTTACGCAAAACGATCTTCTGCTCTGCCCCACCGAGCCGACACGCACCGGCTTCGAGTTCAAGGGCTGGTATAAGGACGCTCGGCTTACAGAGGCCTTTTCTTTCACGACAGACAAAATCACGGCACCCAGCACGCTTTATGCCGATTGGGAGCAATTCTGCACTCTTACGGTACCCTTTACAGTCACTGTCAGACAGGACGGCAACCTTGTTCCAGAAAAAACCGAATTTTCACTTGAATTTGTCGATGTCAACACAGGCGAGGATTATTACCGCGATGTAACCGTTTCGGCCTCGGTAGAAACAAACGGCGCAGGCAGCTACAGCGGCACCATGACCCTTACGGGGCCCTACACTCAGCTGTGGTATATGCTCTCCGAGGGTGCCTTTGTAAAGCAGGTCAACGACGGCAAGGCCGATTGGAGCTATGACGACACGGCATGGGCTCTGCTTTTAAGAGAAAATCCCTCTCTTGCCTCCTTTAATGAGGACACCGCCTCAGCTTATTCGCTGCTTGTTTTTGCCGCCACCTGTGAGACAACCGAAAACGGCCCTCATTACGATTTTGATTTGAACGGCACTCCCGCAGAGGAGATGAGCTTTACCAATATTTACAGCAAATCCGACAGCGCACAGGGCGACAACCCGAAAACGGGAGACAGCGGCAAAATTGCCCTGTGGCTCATCCTTTTGGGCGTGTCTGCGACAGCCGTCGCAGTGCTCGGTGTGTATGCTGAGAAAAGGAGGCTTTTCTCAAAGCATGGCTGAGCGAGCTCCCGAAAACGGCCTTTGACAGAAAGCCAAGGCAGCAGCCTTCATGAACGCACAGCAAAAGAAAGTGAGAATATATATGAAGAAAAAACGAATTTTGAGCATTCTGCTCGCAATCTGTCTTATTATGTCGCTTGTGCCCGCAGTATCGGTTTTTGCGGAAGCGAACGATATTTATATCGGCGATTATAATATGGCAACCAGCGGCACCGTTAACCTCGGCGGCGGAACTGCCGTATTTAACGCGAGCGCTACCCCCCCCGACACTGACGCTTACCAATATCAGCTTCAACTATACGGGCACTCAGAGCTCGATTATCTACAATGAACGACCCAACCTTAAAATAGTGCTCAAGGGCGCTAACACAATCACCATGTCCAACGGCGGCAGTGCTGCAGTTGCACTTTTCGGCAACACCGAGATTGACGGAACGGGCGGAGGCTCGCTGACCATCAACACCTCGGGCGACAATAATTACGGTATCCTCTCAAATATAAATACCAGCCTGACAATAAAATCGGCCACAATAACCGTAAATTCTTCCGGCAAGGGCAACAAGGGTATTACCGCAAACGGCGGATTGACGATAACCCAGTCGAATATAACCGTCAAGGATAACACAAGCACGGCGGCCTCCAAGGGATATATGACCGGTATACAGGCCTTGGGCGGTCTCACCATGACAGGCGGCAGCTACACCGCAACAGCTGTACAGGTCGGAATTTCTCCCGGAGACGGCAAAAGCATCAGCATAGACGGTGCAAGCTTTAATATCAACTGCGGCGCAAGACAGACGGTCGTTGCCGGAGATCACACCACCCAAAGCCGAGGCATTGATCTGTCCCCTCTCGAAAGCGGAAAGCAGAACAGCATTAAAAGCTGCTCGGGCAGCATTACAGCTGACTTTCCCCTCTACATCGTTGGTAAAACCGAGCTTTCGGGTAAAAGCAGCTCAAGCCTCACGCTGACCTCCAACAGAAAAAACGGTATATATGCCCAGTCCGCAGCACTCAATATTTCGGGCGGAACCGTAAATGTAAATACACCCGGAGCCTCAAGCGACGCTGTTTATCTTGCAAGCGACAGCTCGCTTTCCGTTACGGGCAGCACAAATGTCAACATCACCTCGGCCTATACCGCAATTCGCTTAGCCGGTACCAATGCCGCACTGACGGTTAACACCACCGGAAAGGTCAAAACCGTTGCAGCTGCGGGAATTGTGCTTGCCGGAGCAACAAACAGCTTCACCCTTCAAAACGGAACGGTTGAAATGAATCCCTCCTCCGACGCCTCGGATAAGGTCGGAATTTTGACTTACGGTGCCGTAAATATCAACGGCGGAAGCTTAAAAACCACCGCCGGCATAAAATACGCGCTTCAAAACGCCGGTGCAAAGGAGATCAAGCTTTCGGGCGGAACCCACACCTTTACCAACAGCGGCACCTCGGGAGCCGGATATCTCGACAGCGATACAGACGGTGCGACCCTGACGGTCACCGGCTCCGCAAATGTGACATTTGACGGCTTTAGTCGCGCTATAATGGCAAATCGCCTCCTGAGCTTCAGCGGCGGAACACTTAACACTCGCAATACCACATACGGTGTTTTTCTCAACGGCGGAGCTACCGTTTCCTTCAGCGGAGCCAACGTCACCCTTGCGGCAAGTGATTTCGCCCTCGCCTCTAACGGAGCGGGAACCAGCTACAGTGTTACCGGCGGCAGAGTTGTTTTCAACGCTACCGACGCCTCCGAGGGTCACGCCTCCAATCTGCTTTACTCCGCAAAGAGCAGCAGCTATGAGCTTTGGGCGGGCACGGACGAGGAGCATATAAGCTATATCTTCTCGCCCAACGTTTACAGTGTTTATAACAATCGCTATGTCCTGTTCAAGGCACATACTCACACCTATAATCAACAGGTCGCAACAGACACCTATCTCGATTCAAGCGCGACCTGTATTGCAAAGGCAAAATATC
>CAZDEI010000021.1:4191-9450 GCA_964504325.1 uncultured Eubacteriales bacterium
CAAGCTCCTCCGACACCTCAAGCTCCTCCGACACCTCAAGCTCCTCCGACACCTCAAGCTCCTCCGACACCTCGAGCTCGGACAATTCAAGCAACTCATCATCTTCGAGCACTTCTTCCTCAGGCAGCTCATCCTCTGACGGAGGCTCGACCTCGTCCGGCGGCTCGGATGAGCCCAAGACGGGTGACCGCGGCAGCATCGCGCTTTGGCTCACACTCATGCTTGCAGCCTGTATCGGAGCCTCGGGTGCGATCCTCAGCCTTAAAAAGAAAAAAGCATAAATAATACCAGCTACAGCGCGGGGCGGCGACAGGTAAAGCCGCTCCGCCTCCCTTTTCGGGCAGTGAATCGAAAATTCAACACAGCACGAAAATCACAGGAGTCTTAAATTATGAACAGCGAAAAAAGAAAGCAAGGACTATTTTACTTTTCCGTTTGCGGCGCAATGCTTGTGCTGCTTATCATTTGCATATTTGTTATATGCAGCTCCTGCTCCGGCAGGGACATCAGCCCCGCTGTGCTCAGCGGCGATTGGCGGTATGACGAGCAAACGGTATATGAATTCGACGGAAAAGGAAGCGGCTGCATGCTGATAGACGGAACCGACCATTACGAATTCAGCTATCAAATCGAGGACGGCGTACTTAAAATCGACTATTCTCTCGACTATGTCACCGACTGCGAATACAGCTTTAAGGTGAGCGACAACACGCTTACGCTGATCGGCGGAAACGGCACCGCCGAGCCGGGAAAGGAATACCTACTTATAAAGGAATAGTCGCAAGCAGAAAAAGCAAGGGCCTCAAGCCGAGGCTCTTGCTTTTTGTTTTTCTCCAATACTGCATAGCCGCTATTCACGGTAATTATAAGAATATTCCGACGGTGAGACTCCGACTCTCCTTTTGAATTCAACGGTAAAATACTTATAGTCGGTATAGCCCGACATATCGGCGACCTCCGACAGTGAATAATATCCCGTGGAAATAAGCCGCTTTGCATTCTGTATTCGCAGCTCGATAATATACCTTCTCGGAGATGTTCCGAATTTCTCCTTAAAAAGCCTTCTGAAATAGACCTCACTCATAAACGAGCCTGCCGCAATATCCTTCACGGACAGCTCCTTGTCCGTATAGTGCTTCCTTATATATTCAACCGAGGCTGCAAGCCTTGAGCTCCCGCTCTCCGATTTATGGTTTTCCCTATAGCATTTATACAGCACCTGATACAGCAGAGCGGTGCAGCGGTGACGGTAGCCAGTTTCCTTATTCTGCCAGCAATCGGAAACATCTTTAAACAGCTCCGACATGCCATCGGGGTCGGCTGTAACAAAGGCCTCTATTTCATCCGCTCGGCAATCCGAAAGCTCAAAATGTATAACCGTGAGCTCATCCCTTCTTGAGCATCTTGTATAATCAAGCCTTGCGGGAACAAAGGCAAGCGAATTTGTGCCTACATAATGCTCACTTTTTTCAGTTTTCAGCACAGTGTCGGCATTTGTCCTGAAGGACAGTGCGGCAAAGTTTCGCCCACTGTTAAATATATTTACCGAGCCCTGACTGAGCTTGATCACATCCAAAATATGACATGTCGGAATTTCGTTATCGAAAAACATACCGTTTTTCCCTCTTTTTGGATAAATATTAGCATATCCGTTTCGAAAATTCAACCTATAATATCAAAAAACCGATATGAAATACATTGCGAAAGGACTATTATATAATTATAACAGCATGAAGGAGACGATTTCTTGGACGACAGAGCAAGAGTATTGGAGGCCTTTGGGCAAGCAAAGGAGCTTACCGACGCAAAAATCTCAGAGGGCATAGAGCGGCACCGCAAGGGAGACTGCCGCATTACTGTCATCGACAGCGAGGGAAAGGCGGTTAAGAACGCCGTGCTCTCGGTCAAGCAACAAAATCACGAGTTCCGCTTCGGTGCAAATATTTTTATGCTCGATCAGCTTGAAACCGAAGAAAAAAACGAAAGGTACAAAAAATATTTTTCCGATGCCTTCAACATGGCAACACTGCCCTTCTATTGGGACACTCTCGAGCCGGAGCGCGGAAAGCCTCGCTACGGCAAGGACAGTCCCGACATCTACAGGCGGCCGCCGATCGATCGCTGTATTGAATTCTGCGAGGCACACGGCATTGAGCCGAGAGAGCACGCGCTGGCATATGAGCATTTCTTTCCGAAATGGCTGTCCGGTGCAAGCGACAGCGAGGTAATAGCCGCCCTTGAAAAGCGCTGTGCGGAAATTGCCGAGCGATACGCCTCAAAGATACCGACAATTGAGGTCACCAACGAAATGTGCTGGGACAAGGGCGTTACCGATTTTTACGATAATCCCGACTTTATTAAGCTCTGCTTTGATATAGCAGCAAGATATTTTCCCGACAGCAAGCTCGGCATAAACGAATACACCGTACTTGCGTGGGAGGAGCATGGACGCACCTCCGACAAATACTACTCATACATTGAGGCAAATCTGCTCAAGGGCGCCAAAATTGACGCAATAGGCATGCAGTATCACCTGTTTTACAGAGCAGAGGAGCTTTACAAGGCAACCCGAAAGCTGCTTGATCCCGACTGCCTTTACCGGCATATGGAGCTGTACTCGCGCTTCGGAAAGCCTCTTCAGGTTACCGAGGTAACCGTACCCTCCTATTCGTGGGAGGCCGAGGATGAGGAGCTGCAGGCAAGGATAATCGAGCGGCTGTATTCGGTATGGTTTTCTCACCCGAGCGTCGAGCAGATCATTTATTGGAATCTTGTTGACGGCTACGCACATGTGCCCGATGCAACGCCCGAAACGGTCGCTTTCACTCAGGGAAACATGACCGTCGGTGAAAATTATTATCACGGCGGACTGCTGCGCTTTGACCTGACACCGAAGCCAGCATATCACAGGCTGAAGAGACTGATAAAAGAAACCTGGCATACCGAGGAGCAGCTTTGCACAGACGAAAACGGTGCTGCCGAATTCAGAGGCTTCTACGGTTAATACACCCTGCAGCTTTCGGTTGACGGCGAGACTGTCACAAGCTCCTTTAAGCTTTCCTCAAGGGCCGACGGAAATGTAACCGTTACCATTTAAATCTTATTTTTATGTCGAAAAGAGACGAAATCACGCCCACGGAGCTTGGCTCTGCAGGCGTGATTTTCTTTGCTTAATTATTCGTGCCGTTCTCAGCTAACAATTTGTTGTATTTCATTATAAAGAGCTCGAGGCTTTCCTTAAGCACGTCGATCTGTGCCTTCAAATAAAATTCGTCGCCGAACAGGGCAAAGTGCACACAGGCTCTTATAAGAATAAATATCAGCGGAGTGAGCTTTTGATAAGGAATTCCGAGCTTACCCTCAAGCAGCTTTGCATATTCGGTATACCTCATATCAACACCCTCGAAGAATTTTCGACCGTATTCGATATACTTCGGATGGGTGTAAACCTGATACATCAAGCGGTATTTCTTGCCGTGCTTTTCGGCAGTCCAATAGGGTATTTCCTCGATAAAGCGCCACAGAGCATCAACATCGGTCGGTGCCTTTTCCATAAAATCCTGCTCGACCTTACTCATGCAATGCTCCGTCGAATCGATTATAAGCTGATCGATATTGTCAAAATAGGCATAAAGATTGGCCGAGGTACAGCCGCAGTAGGTTGCAAGCAGCTTAATACCCGTTCCCTGAAGTCCGTGCTCGGCATAGCAGGCATAGCACTGCTCCATTATTTCATTTCTTCTGTTATTCCATTCGGTCTCATTTCGAGTTCTGCCCGCCACTTAATCTGCCTCCGTTTTTTTGCTTATCATACAGTTAATTATACCCCATCAAGCAAAAAAATTCAACACCCTCAACGATTTTGTTTGCTTTTTGTCGAAGCTTGCGGTCATGCCGACCCTCGACGGAGTCGCTTGGCCATGCTGAAAATTTTCAGGCTGTCAATCGCTCACAAGCTCTTTTCTTATTATCGAATCAATCCTGTCGGCACAGGCTACGAAATCTGCCGCAATCCAGCCCTTTGTGGTCATTGCCGCTGCTCCGATTCGCACGCCGCTTGTTTCCTTAGGCGAGCGTGTTTCACCGGGAATGCAGTTTTTATTGAGGGTAATTCCGTAACGGTCAAGCGTATCCTGAACCGCCCTTCCGGTGACCTCGGGGAACTTCTTTGAAAGATCAAGCAGGAAAAGGTGATTATCGGTGCCGCCCGTAACAACGGAATAGCCCATCGTGATAAATCTTTCGCACATTGCGGCGGTGTTCTTTACAACATTCTGAATGTAGGTGCGATATTCGGGGGTTAGAGCCTCCTCGGCCGCAATCGCCTTTGCGGCTATTATATGCATGAGAGAGCCGCCCTGACTTCCTGGGAAGACTGCGGAATCGACCTTTTTCGCAAGCTCGGGACGGCAGAATATCATTCCGCCTCGCGGACCGCGGAGGGTTTTGTGTGTTGTTGTCGTAATCACATCCGCATAGCCGAACGGGGTCGGATGACAGCCGGCGGCAACAAGGCCCGCAATATGGGACATATCAACCATAAACCTGCATTCTGCACCCGTCTCAGCCTTGTACTCATCAATCAGCCTTCTGAATTCGGCAAAATCAATAACACGGGAATACGCCGAGGCTCCCGCAACGACAGCCTGCGGCTTAACCTCCCGAAGCTTTGCGGTAAAATCGTCAAAATCTATGAAGCCGTCTGCCGTGACACCGTAAAATTCGGTGTGATAAAGCTTTCCCGAGAAGTTCACCGCCGAGCCATGGGTAAGATGTCCGCCGTTGTTGAGATCCATGGCAAGAATCCTGTCGCCCGGCTTTAAAATGCTCATATAGGCCGCAAAGTTGGCCTGACTGCCCGCATGAGGCTGAACATTGACATGATAGTCGGTCTTGAAAACCTCCTGCCATTTGCTGCGGCAATAGCTTTCAAGCTCATCATAATACTCGCAGCCGCCGTAATATCTGTTTCCGGGATACCCCTCGGTGTACTTGTTTGTGAGGCACGAGCCTGTCGCGCGCATGATGTCCTCACTTACAAAGTTTTCGCTTGCGATAAGCTCAACATTGTTCCTTTGCCTCGCAAGCTCCTTTTCAATTATTTCGAAAACCGGAGATGCCATATCTATCCGCTCCCTTTCGCGTGCCGATGAGCTCGGCACCTGTAAATATTAATTTTATTTTATCATTAACCGACAATATATTCAATAAAATCATTTACTTTTAGGGGCGATTATATTAAAATAATAATATTATAGT
>CAZDEI010000022.1:0-9440 GCA_964504325.1 uncultured Eubacteriales bacterium
GGTCCCGACTCGCCCGTAACGCGATAGGCAAGCTGCTCCTCGGGATTTTTCTGAATTATCTCCTGAAGCAGGGTCTTGTAATCGTGCAGTGCCTCGGCAGGCTGTGTCTCCGCTTTCAGCATGGGCACAACAAATCTGAGTACATGCCTTTTGGCAACCTCGTAGCCGCCGTCAAGATACATTGCGGCAAGCACGGCCTCAAAGGCATCTGCCAGGATCGACGGTCTTTCGTCTCCGCCGTTGTGATGCTCGCCCTTTCCGAGCCTTAGGAATTTGCCGAGTCCCAGGCTGCGTGAAAAGCCGCAAAGCGCTCCCTCGCAGACGACAGCGGCTCGCATTCTCGTAAGCTCGCCCTCGGGGGCCTCCTTATGATTTGCAAAAATGTATTCGGCAACCACCAGGGAAAGCACCGAATCTCCGAGGAATTCAAGCCTTTCGTTTGAGCCCTCGCAATCCTTTACCTCGTTTGCGTAGGAGGAATGGGTCAGTGCTCTTTCGAGCAGCGCCCTGTTTTTAAAGCTGTATTCAAGACTTTTTTCAAGCTCTGTCAACATTTTTGTTATCTTCTCCGTTCGGATTTTGCTTTTTGCCGCAGCACGGCATGGTATCATTATTCGCTCAAGGCTGCCTCGGCACCTGCCGCAACAGCGGCGATATCGGCGGCTATGGCTCCGTTTATGTCCTTTTCAACCGCCTTTATGGCCTGACGGATGGCATTGGTTATGGATTTTGCGTCCGAGCTGCCGTGAGCCTTCACTATTACGCTTCTCACGCCGAGCAGCGGTGCGCCGCCTACCTCGGTATAATCAAAGGTCTTTTTGAGTCCCTTGAGCGGCTTCAGCATAAGCAGAGCGGCAAGCTTGGTTATAAGGCTCTGCTTAAAGGCACCCTTTATTATCGAAAAGAGTGTTCCCGAAACGCCCTCGTACATTTTGAGCGCGACATTTCCCGTAAAGCCGTCGGCTATAACGGCATCGGCCGTTCCGACCGGAAGCTCACGCGCCTCGGCATTGCCGACAAAATTTATCGGAGCCTCCTTAAGCAGTGAGTAGGCAGCCACACGAAGCTCATCGCCCTTGGTCTCCTCGGTGCCTATATTAAGAAGCTTTATCGTGGGCTTTTCAATGTCGTAAACCTTGTTGAGATAAACCGAGGCCATAATTCCGAACTGCTGAAGCATTTCGGGACGGCAGTCGGAATTTGCACCGACATCCAGCAGGAAGGTGTGTCCGTTTTTGGTCGGAAGCATGGTTCCGAAGGCGGCGCGCTTTACGCCCTTCATTCTTTTGCATATGAAGGTTCCGCCCATAACGATAGCGCCGGTGCTTCCTGCGGAAACAAAGGCATCCGCCTTTCCGTCGGCACAGTACTTCATTCCGACGGCAAGTGAGGTGCTTTTGCCCGACTTTATGATCTCGGAGGGCGGCGTGTGCATATCGAAAATGTCGGGTGCCTCGACGAGCTCAAGCCCGTCAAGCGATATTCCGTTTTCGGCGGCGCAGGCTCTTATCTTATCCTCTCTTCCGCAAAGAGCTATCGAAACGCCGAAGCGCTCTGCGGCATCTGCCGCACCCTTTATGTTTGAAAGCGGCGCATTATCTCCGCCGAATGCATCAACGATTATTTTCATTTAAATACCTTCCTTTTCAGCTGTCGGCTGCGAATGCAGTCCGATTAAATCACTCGGGTAAAGCTCTCGTCATACCATTTGAGTGCCCTTGCCGCAAGTGCCTCATAGCGCCTTTGCTTATCTCGTATTTTTTCCTCAAGCGGAGGCAGTATTCCGAAGCTTGCTCCCATCGGCTCGAATTTCGTGACGGTCGGATCGCTTATATATCCGCTCAGTGCGCCGAGCATGGTGTATTCGGGGAGCCGCAGCGAGGGAAGCCCCTTGAGCCTCCGCGCAAGGGCGTCTCCGACTATTATTCCCGAGGCGGCCGATTCCATATACCCCTCCACGCCGCTTATCTGCCCCGCGAAGAAGATGTCGGGTCTCGTGCGCATTGAAAAATCCGAATTCAACAGCTCCGGAGAGCGTATAAAGGTGTTGCGATGCATTACACCGTAGCGTACTATTTCGGCATTTTCAAGCCCCGGTATCATGGAGAATACCCTTTTCTGCTCGCCGAATTTCAGATTGGTCTGAAAGCCGACAAGATTAAACATGGTGCCCGAGGCGTTTTCCTTTCGAAGCTGCACGGCCGCCCACGGTCTGTGTCCGGTGGCGGGATCGGTAAGGCCGACCGGCTTCATCGGTCCGAAGCGTGCCGCATCGCGTCCTCTTGAGGCGAGGATCTCTATCGGCATACAGCCCTCATAAACATCCCGCTTTTTGTCGATCTCATGCAGAGAGGCCCTTTCGGCCGATAAAAGCGCATCTATAAAGCGCTCATACTCCTCCTTATTGAAGGGGCAGTTTACATAATCCCCTTCCTCCTCGCTGCCTCTGCCGTATCTCGAGGCCTTAAAGGCCTTTTCGTAATTAATGCTTTCGGCAGTGACGATCGGTGCCGCAGCGTCGAAAAAGCTGAGATATTCGCTTCCGCAAAGAGTCTTTATCTCCTCCGTAAGGCTGCCCACGGTAAGCGGCCCCGTCGCAATAACGGTCGCATCAAAGCCCTCGGGAAGTCGGTCGACCGTTTTTCTCGTGAGCTTAATGCCGCTTGTTGACATTATTCTTTCGGTTATAAGGCTTGAAAAGAGCTCTCTGTCCACGGCAAGCGCTCCGCCTGCGGGAACCCTGCAGCGATCTGCGGCATCAAGACAAACGCTTCCGAAGCGCCTCATTTCAAGCTTTAAAAGCCCTGCCGCGGAGCCCTCACGCTCGGCCTTGAGTGAGTTCGAGCAAACAAGCTCGGCAAATCGGTCGGTTCTGTGAACCTCGGAGCGTGACTCGGGTCTGCATTCAAACAGCTCAACCTCGGCGCCCGCCGCCGCTGCGGCAGCCGCGACCTCACAGCCCGCAAGCCCCGCACCTATAACGGCTACTCTCATTTCTCCGCTGCCTTTCTGCCCGACTTCTTTTCCCTGGTGTAGCCGCAGCCCTCATTATGGCAAAGCAGCATGCCCTTCTTTTTAAACAATGTCTTACCGCAAGCGGGACAAGTCTCTGCGGTCGGCTCATCCCACGACATGAAACCGCACTTGGGATTATGCTCACAGCCGAAGTAGGTATAGCCCTTTTTGGAGCGTCTCTTGAGAAGCTTGGCTCCGCAGACGGGACATGCTCCCGGCATTTCGGTCACAATGGGCTTTGTATTCTTGCAATCGGGATATCCGGGGCAGGCAAGGAATTTTCCGAAGCGGCCGTTCTTTTCGACCATTTTCCTGCCGCACAGCTCACAGACGACATCCGTTTCGACATCGGGAACCTTGACCCTCTTGCCGTCCATTTCCTTTTCCGCGCTTTTGAGTGTCTTATCAAAATCATCATAAAATTCACTGATGACATCGACCCAATTCTTTTCTCCGGCGCCTATCTTATCAAGGCTTGCCTCCATTTCAGCGGTGAATTTGACATTCACTATCTTCTTGAAATACTGAAGCATCAGCTCGGTCACGGTCTCCCCGAGCGGAGTGGGCTTAAAGGCCTTCTTTTCCTTTTCGATATACTCTCTGTTGGAAATATTGGTGAGTATCGGCGCATAGGTTGCGGGACGGCCGATGCCGTTTTCCTCCAGCGCCTTTATAAGAGTTGCCTCGTTATATCTCTGGGGAGCCTGCGTGAAGTGCTGATTTCCCTCGATTCCCTTGAGCTTGGGGCTATCTCCCACCTCAAGAGGGGGAAGCGCGGCACCCTCCTCGTCCTTTTCATCCTTGGCCTCGACATAAAGCCTTGTAAAGCCGTCAAACCTCACGGTAAAGCCGCTTGAGCGGAACACATAAGCTCCGCAGGTCATATCCACGCTCACGGTATCCATAACGCAGGCGGCCATGAGAGAGGCTATAAAGCGCTCCCAAATCAGCTTGTAGAGCTTATACTGCTCGGGAGAAAGTGCGCTCTTAACCGACTCCGGTGTCATTTCCACCGAGGTGGGTCTGATGGCCTCGTGCGCATCCTGTGCGTTGGCCTTGCTTTTGAAATAGCGGGGGGTCTTGGGAAGATAGCTTTCTCCGAAGGTCTCGGCAATATACCTGTTTCCCACCGCTCTTGCCTCCTCGGAGATCCTGAGCGAGTCGGTTCTCATGTAGGTTATAAGTCCCGTAGAGCCCGAGCCCGCAAGCTCGATGCCCTCGTAAAGCTGCTGAGCGATTCGCATTGTGCGCTGTGCGGTGAAGCCGAGCCTTCGAGAGGCCTCCTGCTGAAGTGCCGAGGTGTTGAAGGGCGGTGTGGGCTGACGGTTCTTTACTCCCCTTTTAACCGATGTAACGGTAAAGGGCAGACCCTCAACCGCCGCAAGCACCGCATCGGCCTCCTCCTTGCAAGCAAGCTCTGCCTTTTTGCCTGCCGCATCGGAAACGAGCTTGGCGGTAAAGGTCTTTTTATCCTTGCTGAGCTTGGCGTCTATAGTCCAGAATTCCTCTGGCACGAAGGCGCGGATTTCCTTTTCGCGGTCAACTATAAGCCTTAAGGCGACCGACTGAACGCGTCCCGCAGAAAGACCCTTTCTGACCTTTTTCCAAAGCAACGGAGAAATTTTATATCCGACCAGACGGTCAAGTGCTCTGCGCGCCTGCTGAGCATCGACGAGGTCGGTGTTGATCCTTTGAGGACTTTGCATTCCGCTGAGCACGCTTTTTTTGGTGATTTCATTAAAGGCAACACGGTTTTCGCTGTTCATATCAAGCCCGAGCACGGTTGCGAGATGCCACGCTATAGCCTCACCCTCGCGGTCCGGGTCGGTTGCGAGATATACGAAATCGCTCTTGGCAGCCGCCTTTTTAAGCTCCGAGATGAGCTCCTTTTTGTCCGACATATTGACATACTGAGGTGCAAAGCCGTTGTCAACATCTATACCGAGCTTCGATTTCGGCAGATCCCGTATATGTCCCTTTGATGCCATTACCTCAAAATCGGCACCGAGATATTTTTTTACCGTTTTTGCCTTTGAGGGCGATTCCAAAATTACAAGCTTGGACATTTGTTTCCTCCGTTCGAAAATCTTTCTGTCATCTATTTCAAGCGTCTGTATCTGCCGCCCGGAAGAGCGGTGACAAGACCCATTATTTCCAATTCGGTCAGTGCGGCTATTGCCTCCGCCGCAGCTCCGCCGACCGCCTCAACCGCAAGATCCGCGGTAAAGCTTTCCCTCGGCAGGGCAAGATAAATGCTCCTCGCGGCCTCTCCGAGCGAGGCAAGCAGTGCATCGGACAAGGGCTCCTCGACTGCGGTCTCGGTGTGTGCCTCCGCGCTCCGCTCGGACGAGCGGCTTGTCCTTGTGCCCTGCGACCGACCCGTGAATTCCGCAACGGCCGCCTCGAGATCTCTTGAGCTGCAGCTTACTGCAGCTGCTCCTTCAAGCCTTATGCTTGACCGAAAATCGTTATAGTATTCCTCTAAAATATCGGCAGCCGACAAAAGTGGCTTGGCTCCGTCCTTAAGCAGCAGATTGGAGCCCTCATAGTGCTCCTCCGACGGGCTTCCGGGAATAACAAAGACATCTCTTCCCTGCTCGGCGGCAAAGCTCGCCGTGATAAGCGCGCCGCTTTTTCTGCCCGCCTCAATCACCGCGGTTCCGCAGGAAAGCGCAGACATTATTCTGTTCCTTTGCGGATAGGTGAACTTTGACGGCGGTCGTGTAGGCGGATATTCGCTGATAAGACAGCCCGACTGTGCGATTTTTTCGCGAAGCGTGAGGTTCTCCTTGGGATAATCGCAATCGATTCCGCAGCCGAGCACCGCAACCGTTTTTCCACCCACCGAAAGCGCGCCCAAATGCGCCATGGTATCCGTGCCGACGGCTCCGCCGCTGACGATAACACAGCCTGCCGCGGAAAGCCTTCTTGCGAGAGAAAAGGCAGCCGCTTTTCCGTATTCGGACACCCTTCTCGGGCCCACGACGGTTACCGCACACAGCTCATCAAGCCTCGGCAGCTCGCCCTTTACATAAAGCACCGCGGGAGGATCCGCAAGCTGCATAAGCCGACGGGGATAGTCCGCCTCACCGTAGGCAACCGTTCTGATTCCGAGTCTTTCACAAAGCTCTGCCGTTTCGCGTGCCGAGGCTTCGGACACCCGTTCAAGTCTTTTTCGGGTCATTCCGCTCAGCGGTATTCCAGAATCGGAATGCGTGCCGCAATAATCAAAAAATTCCTTTGCCGAGGAAAAGCGACCGTAAATGCTTTTTACCGCCCTGCTTCCGCAGCCGATAACGCTCTGAAGCCGAATGTCGTATTCGTTTGCCGTTTTCCTCGCCTCCCTGCCGCCGTCTTGAGCTATTTTGTCATTTCCCAAATGAAGAGTGCCGCAGCGGCGGCGGCATTCAGTGATTCGCTTCTTCCCTTCATTTTTATGCTGATACGCCTGCTTGCGAGTGCTATTGCCTCCTCAGTGAGTCCGTTGCCCTCGTTTCCGATCATCACAACGGTGCCCCTGCCGAGCCGCTCCTCACCCAAAAAGGCCTCCGCCCCTCTTACCACGGCGGCCGCAACCGTCATGCCACGCTCCCTGAGCTCGGTCATGGCGCCGCAAAAATCCTCCGCCACCGTTACCGGTATTCGCAAAAGACTGCCCATTGCCGCCCGCTGTGCCTTGGGAGAATACGGATCACAGCCGACCCCGGAAACTATTATTCCGTCTATGCCGAGCGCCTCGGCGGTTCTTGCCACGGCGCCGAGATTGGCGGGATCCTGCGTGTTTTCGAGAGCTATAAAGCAGCCCTCGGGGTCGATATCCGCGGCGGAGAGGCTCGGCTTGTACACGGTAGCGCAGATTCCCTGCGGAGTAACCGTGTCACAAAGCCTTGAAAAGAGCGCCTCCGAGGTGATATACACCTCCTCGGCAAGCTGTGAGAGCCTGCTCACGGCCTCGGCATGCTCAAGCGCGGCGGACTCGGTATAGAAAAACGCCTTGATGGCACAGCCGCTTTCGGCGGCGTCGAGACACAGTCGAACGCCCTCAATAAAAAACAGTCCCGTTCTTTTTCTCTCTCTTGACGAGGCGGCAAGCCTTGCCGCCGACTTTACGGTTTGATTGTCCTTCCCCGTCAGTACAACCGGTCTCGCCGTAGTCCTCACCTCCGTTTGAACACACTGACCCAAATTACAATATACAAACTAAATAATATCACACAAATTGATTTTTTTCAATAGCGGCGCCTCTGTTTTCTTTGCCGCTCGATTTCGGCTGCAAATTTTTTATCCTCGTCCGGTTTTAAATAAATCCGCACTCTGCAGGTTGCCAAATCGGATGAAAAATGTTAATATATTAGATATATGATTTTTAAGCGGAGCAGTGCTCGGATTTCGGCCCGAATACTGCCGCCTTCGGGGGTAATGATATGAATATAGCCGTCGCTCAGTCGGGAGGACCGACCTGTGCCATTAACGCTTCCCTGCTCGGAGTAATACGCGAGGCCTACGAGACCGACCGTATAAATACCGTATACGGCTCCTTTAACGGTATTGAGGGAATAATCAACGATCATCTTATCGAGCTCAATCGCTCGGTATATACCAACGACGATTTTGAGCTTTTGAAGCAGACTCCCTCCTCGCTGCTCGGCTCCTGCCGCTATAAGCTTCCCGACCGTGAGGTAGAGCCCGAGGTCTACGAAAGCATAGCCGCCACCTTCAAAAAGCACGATATCGGCGCCTTCTTCTACATCGGAGGCAATGATTCGATGGACACCGTTGTCAAGCTTTCCGCCTACTTCCGCGAAAACGGCGACGAGGTAAGGATCATCGGTGTCCCGAAAACGATCGATAACGATCTCTTTGAGACCGATCATACGCCCGGCTTCGGCTCGGCCGCTAAATATGTCGTTTCGACCGTCAACGAGATCATTCGCGACAGCAGCGTTTACGATCTCAAGTCGGTCACAATAGTCGAGATAATGGGCAGACATGCCGGCTGGCTCACCGCCTCCACCTGCCTGCTCCGCCTGAACGGCGAAATACAGCCTCAGCTCATCTATCTCCCCGAAAGGCCGTTTGAGCTCGAGAGCTTTCTTGACGATGTCCGCCACGAGCTTGAAAAAAACAACACTGTTGTGGTGGCGGTTTCCGAGGGCATACGCCTGAGCGATGCCGAAACGGCCGCCGCCCGTCCGGACGGCTTCGGCCATGTCACGCTCGGAGGCGTCGGAAAGCTGCTTGAGGAGGCCGTCAAAAACGAAATCGGCTGCAAGGTGCGCTCCGTGGAGCTCAATGTCCTTCAGCGCTGTGCCTCTCATTTTGCCTCTAAAACCGATCTTTTCGAGGCCGAAAACACCGGCAGAGTCGCCGTAAGGCTTATGCTCAGCGGCGAGAACGGAATTATGGTTCGCATAAGAAGAATAAGCGATTCTCCCTACCGAATCGCCATGGAGGGCATACCGGCCTCGCAGGTCGCCAACAAGGACAAGCCCTTCCCCCAGAAATGGATAAATTCACTCGGCAACAATGTTACAGATGATGCAATTCCCTATTTTCTTCCCCTTATTCAGGGTGAGCCCGCAATCAGAACCGAAAACGGCATTCCGATGCATTTTAAGTTCTGACGCTCGGCTTGAAAAGAGTCTAACGGAGGTACTGCAATGAAGCTGCTCGCAATTGACGGAAACAGCATAATCAACCGCGCATTTTACGGAATAAGGCTGTTGACCGCAAAAAACGGTCAATTCACAAACGGTATCTACGGCTTTCTTACGATACTCAACCGCCTTTTGGAGTCCGAAAGGCCCGACGGTGTGGCGGTAGCCTTTGATCTGCGCACTCCGACCTTCCGACACAAAATGTATTCGGAATACAAGGCCGGCAGAAAGGGCATGCCCGACGAGCTCGCCTCTCAGCTGCCCATACTTAAGGAGCTGCTGTCACAGCTCGGCTTCGCGGTCCTCTCGGCAGAGGGCTATGAGGCGGATGACATTCTCGGAACCCTGTCTCTCATGGCCGAGCAAAACGAAAACGACAGCTGTATTATCGCAACGGGCGACCGTGACAGCCTGCAGCTCGTTTCGGAGCATACAAGGGTGCTCCTGTCAACCACCAAGCAGGGAAAGCCCGACATCACCGTCTGTACGCCTCAATATATTCACGAGACCTACGGCGTTTCGCCGCGCGGAATGATCGAAATAAAGGCTCTTATGGGCGACAGCTCCGACAATATACCGGGAGTTAAGGGTGTCGGTCAAAAGACCGCCGAGGCGCTCATTGCGGAATTCGGTGATATTGACCGGCTATATGCCGAAATCGATTCCCCGTCCATCCGAGAATCGCTTCGTGTCAAGCTGCTTGCCGACAGGGATTCGGCGTTTTTAAGCCGCACCCTCGGCACCATTTGCCGTGAGGTTCCTCTCGGC
>CAZDEI010000023.1:0-9247 GCA_964504325.1 uncultured Eubacteriales bacterium
CTCTACGACGGCGCGGTCACCCTCCTTTAGAGCTATGCCGTTGGCGTCAAAGGTATAGACCCGTCCGTCATCCCTGAATTTTATTCCGACAACCTCTGCCATTGCTTTTCTCCTCTGAAAAATAGTATCGATAATATTATAGCTTTTGCTTTTGTCCGAGCCTGCCGCACATCAAATTGAGCACGAGCGGCTTGCTTTGATTTGCTGCGAGTGCAGCCGAGGCGGCCGCAGCCGTCTCACATGCCGACAGATATGCTGCCTCGGCCTCGGTATCGTGAGCACCCGAGGCGGCTTTGAGCTCCGAAAACAGGCTTTCATACAGCAGCCTTACCACCGTTTCGGGCGAGCTGCTTTTTTCGGCAGTATAGGCAAGCCGAAGAAGCTCAGTTCGATTATTAGCTTTGTATGCCGTGAGAATTGAATCCGCCACTGTCTTGAGCTCGAGCAGCGAGCCTCCGTCGAGCGCGGCTATTGCCTTGCCGATGTTTCCCTCGGCTACCGAGGCGAGCCGATAGGCCTCCTCCTCGGTGCAGCCCTTCTCCTTTACAAGAAAGGAGCAAAGCTCACTGTCGCTCACCTGCTGCAGCGAAAAAAGTGTGCAGCGGGAAAGCACGGTGGGTAAAAGTGAGGCTGCATTTTCCGTTATAAGTATAAAAAGCGCGGTCTCGGGCGGCTCCTCGAGCACTTTTAAAAGAGCGTTTTGAGCCTCATTGTTCATGCTTTCGCACTGCTCAAGTATCAGCACGCTTTTGCGGGCCGTCATCGGCTTTATGTAAGCATATGAGCGGACGCTTCGCGCAAGCTCTACCGTGAAAAGCTTTTTTTCGGGAGTGAACAGCCGTACATCCGGATGACGCAGCTCAAGCGCGAGTCTGCAGTCGTCACATGTCAGGCATGGTCTTTTCCGCTCGAAGGAGCAAACGGCCGCCGCCGCGAGATAGCCTGCGGCAATTTTACGCCCGAGTCCCTTTTCTCCCTCTATTATTACGGAATGGGGGAGCTTGTCCTTTTCCGAGAGCTCCGCGAGGCATTCCTTGAATCTTCTGTTTCCGTATAGCCTATCAAACACCGCTGCTTCCTCAAACGGCAGGGGGGACAAAGCCGATCTTCTTCATCGCCTTGGACAGAGTACGGCCTGCGATATGCGCGGCTCTGTCTGCACCGCTTTTGAAAATACGGTCGATTTCGCCCTTGTCGGAAATTATCTGCTCATAGCGCTCTCTTATCGGGCGGAGCTCCTCAACCACGGCCTCACCGACAGCCGCCTTGAAGGCTCCGTAGCCCTTGCCCTCGAATTCAGCCTCTATATCGGCAGCGGAGCGCCCTGTTATTACCGAGTAGATCGTGATAAGATTATTGACTCCGTCCTTACCCTCTCCGACGCATACTCTTGAATCTGAATCGGTTACGGCGCGCTTGAATTTGCGCATTATATCCTCGGGCTTGTCGAGTATTGCAACCCAGGCGTTGACATTTTCGTCGGATTTCGACATTTTTCTGCTCGGATCCTGCAACGACATAACCTTTGCGCCGACCTTCGGTATATAGGGCTCGGGAACAGTAAACACATTTCCGTATATTCCGTTGAAGCGGGTGGCAATATCGCGTGTGATTTCAAGATGCTGCTTTTGATCCGCGCCCACCGGCACAAGCTCGGCATTGTAAAGAAGTATATCCGCGGCCATAAGGGAGGGATAGGTGAACAGACCGGCATTGACATTATCCGCATGCTTTGCCGCTTTGTCCTTAAACTGAGTCATTCTCGAAAGCTCACCGAACTGTGTATAGCAGTTGAGCAGCCATGCGAGCTGTGAGTGCTGCGGCACATGTGACTGAATGAAAAGAATATTTCTGTCGGGCTCAAGTCCGAGACTGAGCAGGAGGGCCGCAGTGGTATATATCTGTGAGCGGAGCTTTGCAGGCTCTTGTCTTACGGTTATCGCGTGCAGGTCGGCAACGGCAAAAAGGCAGTCGAATTCCTCCGACATGCTTTTCCAGTTTTTAAGTGCACCGAGATAATTTCCGAGGGTCAGCATGCCGCTCGGCTGTATTGCACTTAAAACGCGCTTTTTTCTTTCGGTAATGACTTCGTCCATAATACCTCTTCCCACTAAACAATATTATTAATTTATTTTAGCATACTTTTTGCACTTGTTCAAGAAAAAATATCGTCGCCTGTGAGGTCTTGCCGAGATCAGAGGAAGAATATTAACAATCCGTTAAATTATCCCGCGGTGATTGACAAGAGGCGTGTCGGGCTGTAAAATCAGTTAGAATTCAAGCTTTTTTAATGGGAGCTGATGCTTTGAAGCGACCGGAGCCCTTGAGCCTTGTTTTGGGCTTGCCGAGCGCAGGGTCAGCAGCGCCGATGCGAGAAGCAAGCTTATACGCCCAACCGAAAGGGTGGCTGCCATGGAGAATATGATAATTGAGGTACACGCGCGCTCGGCCGAGCTTGCCGCAAGGGGCTTTACCGAGGCTGAGGTGAAGCAGCTCCGCAGCTATCTCGTGCGTGCGACCGACAATGCTTTAAATGAGCTTGAAAAAAGAAAGGAGCATGAACATGAAAAGGTGGACTAAATATGTAAAGCCGTATCTCTTTTCATTCATCGCGGGACCTCTTTGCATGATAGTGGAGGTCATAGGCGAGGTGCTGATGCCAAGGCTGCTGTCGGTCATAATCAATCGCGGCAACGAGGGTACGCTTACGGTGGGTACAAGCGCGGGATTCGGAGGCCTTATGGCGTTGACAGCATTGCTTATGCTTGCCGGCGGAGTCGGAGGCGCCTATTTCGCAACCCAGGCCTCGGTTAATTTCGCAGCGGATCTTCGAACCGATATTTACAGAAAAATACAGTCCTTTTCCTTTGCGAATATCGACAAATTTTCCGCAGGCTCGCTTGTCACAAGGCTTACAAACGATGTGACGCAGCTTCAGAATTTCGTTAATATGCTTCTCAGAATGGCACTCCGCTCACCCGGAATGATGATAGGTGCTCTGATAATGGCAATATCCATCAAGCCCTCTCTTTCGCTTGTTTTCGCCATTGTAATGCCCCTGATGCTGATAGTGATAGGAATACTTATTACGGTTGCTTTCCCGAAATTCACCAAGCTTCAGGTCAAGCTCGACAAGCTGAATTCCACCGTCAGAGAGAATGTTACAAATGTAAGAGTTGTGAAATCCTTTGTTCGTGAGGAGCATGAAACCGAGAAGTTTAAAGGGGCGAACAGAGATCTCAAGCAGACCGGCATGTCGGCATCAAGGCTTATGATATTTATGCAGCCCGTAATGACGGTTTTCATGGGAATCACGACGATGGCCGTGCTTTGGCTCGGCGGCACCTATGTGCTGAAAACCGAAATGGCCGTCGGAGATCTTTCGGCCTTTCTCACTTATGTGACACAGATCCTTATGTCGCTCATGATGGTCACCTTCCTTTTGATGACGACCTCAAGAGCACTTGCCTCGGGCAGGCGAATTTCCGAGGTGCTTGACGAGTGTCCCGATATCGAGGATTCCTCCGCCGATTCAAAGGTGAGGGTCATCGAGGGCTCAATTGAATTCAAAAATGTTTCCTTCCGCTATGCCAAGGGCAGTCGCGATAAGGTGCTTGACAATATAAATTTGAAGATAGAGGCAGGCAGCACCGTGGGAATCATCGGCTCGACGGGCTGCGGTAAGACCACTCTCGTATCGCTGATTCCGCGCCTGTACGATCCCGATGAGGGTGAGGTTCTCGTTGACGGAAAAAGCGTCAGGGAGTATTCGCTCGGGGCACTTCGCGACGGTGTCGGAATGGTGCTTCAGAACAATACCCTTTTTTCGGGAACAATAGCGGATAATCTCAAATGGGGCAACGAGACGGCAACCGAGGAGCAGCTTCGCGCAGCGGCCGCAAGCGCACAGGCGGACGGCTTTGTGAGCGGCTTTAAGGACGGCTACGAAACTCTGCTTGATCAGAGCGGCAAGAATGTTTCGGGCGGACAAAAGCAGCGTCTGTGCATTGCGCGTGCCTTGTTAAAGGAGCCCAAGGTGCTTATACTTGACGATTCGACAAGCGCGGTGGATACCGCAACCGAGCAGCAGATAAGAAGGGCCTTCAAAAACGAGCTTGCCGCTTCGACCAAGCTAATAATCGCACAGCGTATCTCCTCGGTTAAGGATGCTGACAGGATAGTTGTGATGAACGAGGGAAGAATAACCGGCATAGGAACGCATTCGGAACTTCTCGAGGGAAACGAGGAATACAAGGAAATTTATTGGTCTCAGAATGAGAAAAAGGAGGCGGAGCACTGATGGCAAGATCGGTAGAAGAGCTGAAAAAGCTGTATAATAAGGCTCCCGCCTCGCGCGGAAGAGGCTTCGGCATGGGCGGACCCGGACCGAGAAGAGGCGTCCCCGGCGGAGGCTCGGGCAAGCCGCAGTCGGTCATGGGCTCGGTAAAGCGCCTGTTTTCCTATACGGGAAAATACAAGTACCTTTTCCCGGTGGTATTACTGCTTATGCTGCTTTCAACGGCGGCGTCGCTTATAGGCTCATATATGCTTGCTCCCGTTATAGACAGACTCACGCTTGCCGTGAACCCGGGAGCCGAAATTAAATTAACTGCCTTTGAGGAGCTTGCCGACCGAGTGATTTCGGCAATCAGCGGACAGCCGGGGCTCGGGAATGCCGCAATAGGCAGCGGCGGCACGACCGAGGTGCTGACCTATATTGTGATCGCACTTGCAATACTCGGAGCGGTTTATGCGGTTTCCTTTCTTTCGAGCTATCTGCAGAGCAGACTTATGCTCGTGATATCTCAGAATTCCGTAGAAAGCATAAGAAACGATCTGTTTACCAAGCTGCAGAGGCTGCCGGTTTCCTATTTTGATTCAAACACCGTCGGCGATATAATGAGCCGCTTTACAAACGATATCGACAATATCGATACAATGCTCAACAATTCGCTGACCTCTCTTGTCTCGGGAGTTATAACTCTCATCGGAACCTTTGTTTTTATGATTACAACAAGCCCCGTTCTCACGGCGGTCACGGTTGTTTTTGTCCCGATACTTATGAGGGTCGGCGGAATTATCGGCGGCAGAAGCAGGAAAAGCTTTAATGAGCAGCAGTCGGCACTCGGTGCGGTTAACGGATACATGGAGGAGACCGTAACGGGAGCCAGGGTGGTCAAGGTCTTCAATCACGAGGACAAGTGCATAGAGGAGTTCTCCTCGCTGAACTACGATCTGCGCGAAAAACAGATGAAGGCACAGTTCTTCGGCTCGATAATGGGCCCCGTGCTCGGAAACCTGAGTCAGATTTGCTATGCGGCAACTGTCGGAATCGGCGGTGTGCTTATGTGCTTCGGTAAGCTTACACCTGGTGGACTCACTGTTTTTGCAGGCTATTCAAAGCAGTTTTCGCAGCCCATAAACAGCATATCCATGCAGGTTAGCACGATCTTTTCGGCGCTTGCGGGTGCAGAGCGTGTCTTTGCCGTTCTGGACAGAGAGCCCGAGCGCGAAACACTTATCGGCTCCGAGAGCGCTCCGACCGAGCTTAAGGGCAAGGTCGTATTTGACAAGGTCACCTTCGGCTATAAGCCCGAGGTTCCCGTGCTCAAGGGCATTTCTCTTACCGCAGAGCCGGGTCATAAGGTTGCCTTTGTCGGCTCGACGGGAGCGGGAAAAACCACGGTTACTAATCTTATAAACCGCTTTTACGATATCGAGGAGGGCAAAATCACTGTCGACGGCATCGATATCGGGGCAATTCCTCTTGAAACGCTCAGAAAAAATGTCGCAATGGTGCTACAGGATACCCACCTTTTCACCGGAACCGTAAGGGAAAATATACGCTACGGAAGAACCGACGCAACCGACGATGAGGTTGAGGCCGCGGCAATTACGGCAGGCGCCCACTCGTTTATAATGAGGCTTGAAAAGGGCTACGATACAATGCTTGAGGGTGACGGAGTCAACCTTTCTCAGGGACAGCGACAGCTGCTCAATATCGCCCGTGCGGCTCTCAGCCGTGCACCGATACTTGTGCTTGATGAGGCGACAAGCTCGGTCGATACGAGAACAGAGCGTCATATAGAGCACGGAATGGATCGTCTTATGAAGGATCGTACGACCTTTGTGATTGCCCACAGGCTTTCCACCGTCCGCAATTCGGACACCATAATGGTGCTTGAGCACGGTGAGATCGTCGAGCGCGGAAATCACGAGGAGCTGCTCGCGCTCAAGGGCAGATACTACGATCTTTGCAACGGAACCGTAGAGCTCGACTGATTTCGACAGAATAAGCGATCCTCACTTTCGGGCAAGCCCAATATGCCAAGTGACGGCACAGCCTTTGCTGTGCCGTCACTTTTTTTACTGCTTGCAGCCTTTTATCGGGAATGAGGCTTTCTTCGCAATGTCAAAATTTGACGAGTAATGCAGAAAAAAAGCGGATTTCCGATGCTGCTTATTTGCTTTTGAATTCGGTTCCTGCAAAAAAGCTTTCTTGATTCATGAAAAAATCTCCTTCCGAATTTAGTCCGTAGCTCGGTCGTCGGCTTTATGAGCCGTGGGCCTTATCCGAAGCTGCCTTCGCATATTGCCTCGGAGCTATGCCGAACTGCTTTTTGAAGGCCTTGCTGAAGGCGTAGGGGGACGAGTAGCCGAGTGCCTCCGAAATTTCGGTGACGGTCAGCTTGTTTTCCTTCAGCAGCAGGCGAGCGGCATCTGTTCTTTTTTTGCCGAAATAATCGCTGAGGCTTTCCGAGGTGGTTTTTTTGAAGAGAGCCGAAAGATATCCGTAGCTGTAATCCGTAAGCTCGCAGAGCTCGGAAAGCCTTTTCATGGTGTAAATATGCGTATCTATGTAGTTCATGATCCGCCAGCACAGTCGGTCTGCCTCGGTCGTATTGTCGGGAAATTCATATTTCGGTGTGCTTTGGAAATTCCGTATCAGCAGTATTACCGTCTGTCGGAAGAGCGAGCTTAAAAGCTGCTCCGAAAACACCGAGGGTGAGCTCAGCTCGGATATGGCACGCGCTATCAGATTCTTGATTCTCTGATCGTCGAACACACGCTCTCGGGGCGAATGGTATTCCTCCGCAATGCGGAAAAGCTCGTTATTGAAATCGGCGTTCTTTGAGCGGAAGGCGAAAAAATCGTACTTAAGGGGATCTCCGCTGTCGGATTCAATCCTGTGAATGTCACAGGGCAGAGACAGGTATATGTCTCCGCTCCTTACGGCGGTGGAAACACCGTTTGTTATCACTCTGCCCGCACCGCCCGTGACAACCGTAAGCTCGAAGAGGTCGGTATGTATATGTGTGTCGATAACGGTCGATTCCGTGCAGTATAGTCTTCCTATCTGTAAAAGATATATATCCTCGAAATCGAGAGGGTCTGTAAAATAGGCATTTTCCTTATAATATGATTTATCCATAGAGTCATCCTCCGCGGCTGAACAGGCGAAAAAACGTCCATACGGTAATTATAAATTCAAAGCCTCCGAATATCAAGATAAATATTGCTTTGGGACATTGTTTTATCGGCAGAATTTTGAAAAATATTAAAAAATGATATCTTTTGCAGCTAAAAATAACATTTACATTCTGTCTGCGCTTTCTATAATAAAAGTAAACGGCAATGTCCGATTAAAGGGAGGCTTTTATAGTGGAAAACATGGTTACCGTAGCAGTTATAGGATGCGGAAGAATCGCACAGGGCTCACATCTTCCCGCTTTGGCCGCAATGGAAAATGTCAGACTCAAATATGTCTGCGATCTCATTGAGGAAAAGGCAGTCAAGATGAAGGAAACCTATCCCGATATCGAAAATGTTATCACTGATTACAAAATCGCCTTAAACGACCACGAGGTCGAGGCTGTTTATGTGCTTACACCGAATTATGCTCATTACACAATAAGCATGGATGCCATGAGGGCAGGCAAGCATGTCTTCTGCGAAAAGCCTATAACGGTTAACTACGCACTTTCCTGCGAGATGGCAGAGGAGGCAAAAAGGCTCGGCAGAATACTCAACATAGGTGTTTGCAACCGCTTTAACAGGTCGGTTGAAATACTTGAGCAGATGAACAGAGAGGGCAAGCTCGGCGAGCTTTACCATGTTTACTGCTCCTTCCGCTCCTGCCGAAATATTCCCGGTCTCGGCGGTGATTTCACAACCAAGTCTCAGTCGGGCGGCGGAGTACTGATCGATTGGGGCGTGCACTTCTTCGATCTCATTCTTTACATACTCGGCGGAGCAAAGCTTAAGAATCTCACCTGCGACACCTATTCCGAAATGGCAAAGGATATGAAGAGCTATAAGTACCGCGGAATGTGGGCTGAGGATACCGCTAATACCGAGAGCGGCACCAACGATGTCGAGGATTATATTTCCGGCTACATACGCACCGACAAGGCAAGCATCTCCTTCAACGGCGCATGGGCGCAGAATCTCGATAAGGAGGAAATGTACATCGATTTTCTCGGCGACAAATGCGGAGTCCGCTTCACATATATGGGCGGTATTGAGGTCTTCGACGGCTCTACGCTTGAAACCTCGGTGCCCGAGTACGATATTCCGAGTATGTATGCCTGCGAGGATGCGGCATTTATAGAATCAGTGCAAACGGGTGAGAAAAACCGTCAGTATATCGACAATGTGCTTGAAACCGCAAAGCTGCTTGAGGCACTTTACAGCTCGGCCGATAAAAGAGAAGAGGTGAAGCTCTGATATGAAAAAAATAGGCTTTGTGGATTATTATATAAGCGAATGGCACGCAAATAATTACCCCGCCTGGATAAAAAAGGTCAACGAAAGGCTCGGCACCGATTATGAGGTGGCCTACGCATGGGCAGAGCTCGATACATCTCCCGTTTACGGAGAAACCACCGAGGAATGGTGTCTGCGAAACGGCATCGAAAGGTGTGATACCCTTGCAGAGCTGTGTGAAAAAAGCGATTATATCATCGTTTTGGCTCCCTCGGATCCCCAAAAGCACCTCGGCTATGCCCGACAGGTGCTGCCCTACGGAAAGCCGACCTATATCGACAAGACCTTTTCACCAGATCTTGCGACTGCAAAGAAAATATTCGAAATCGCCGAAAAGCACGGAACACCCTTTTTCAGCACCTCGGCATTGCGCTTTGCCACCGAGCTCGATGCCCTTGCCGGAGCCGATAAGCTCTTTATAACGGGTGGAGGCGGAAACTTCCCCGAATATATAGTTCATACCGCCGAAATGGCCGTAAAG
>CAZDEI010000024.1:0-8799 GCA_964504325.1 uncultured Eubacteriales bacterium
ACCTCGCTTTTCACGGCACGGAAGGCCTCGTCAAAGGCCGCACAGCATTCGGTATACTCCCGACTATTTGATAAGCTTTCCGTCATACAGATTCCTTCCCTTCACGACGATTTCGTCATACAGCCTGAGGCTGTTTTCCTTCTCGGTGTCAAGCTTGATTATCGTATATTTACCGGTGTAGAGGGTCTCGACCTCCACAAATTTCAGCCTTTGATTGCTGTAGACATAGACGCCTCGTCTTCCGTCCTCGAATTTTACCGAACGGTTATCGACCTTGAGCCCCGAATAATGTGTTTTCACCACGGATACCGGTATGGTTCTGAGTCCCGCAAGCTCCTCGCTGACCGTTTTACAGCTTAAAATCACAACGGCAGTGTCACCGCCTCCGCGGTTCACATGCTTTACGGTCACCGGAAGCTCGTTGTATCCGTCAATTGCGGTTCGGAGTGTTACCGAGGCTCCCTCCTTTACGGAAAGGGCGTAATCGGTCGGAACGGTTACGGCAACATACCATTCATAGTCGGAAACTATTTTGCAAACGGCATCGGCTGCAGGAGTCGACGGTGCGAGCGAGGACAGCCTTTCGGGAGTCAGGCTGTCAAGCTCGGTGAGCTCGACGGCATTCTCATAGCCATCCACAACCGATATGAAATATCCGCTGCGGTCGGTGGTAACGGTTCCCGTCCTTCCACTGTAAACGGCCTCATAGGTGGCCTTTTGGCGTTCGAGCGAGGCTATCAGCGTATTGTAATCGCTCGTGAAGCCGGTTATTATATCCTTACGATTGAGATTATCGCACAGCTCATGGTCGGAGTTGAAATTAATGCTCTTTTTCGTTTGCTGACGCTCGTTCAAAAGCTCGGTCAGCGAATCGAATATCTTGCTCTCGGTCAGCGAAACATCTGCCGCATAGAGATCGTTATAGGTTTGAATATCCTTAAGCGTGGCTATTCTTTCGGAGAGCTCGCGCACCCTCAGGTAGGCATCGGCGGCCTCGGCAGTCGAAAAAATATTCGCAACCGTGCCGTTTTTCGCCACCCGTGTTCCCTCCTTGCAGGGATAGCTGATTACACCGGAGGTGCTTGAATGTATAACCGTCTCGTCTCTTATTACAAAGCCGAGACAGTCTATTCCGTCGTAATAATCCACCGACAGCACGGTTTCGGTGGTAAAGGGACTGTAAAAGGCCTTATAAAGCTGATGAAAAACGGTCAGCACGGCAAATATAACTGCCGCAAGCTTTAATAATTTCAAAAGCCTTCCGCTCAACGCCTTTCATCCTCCTTTAACAAGCTCACAGTGCAAGCTCTGTCTTTATATGCTCTGTTGCCTCTGTCACGGGATCGTCACAGCAATCGGCATAGATCCAATGAATACGGGGGTCACGGCCGAACCAGGTCAACTGACGCTTTGCATAGCGACGGGTCGCCCTTTTCAGTCGCTCGACCGCCTCATCAAGTGATATTTCCCCGTCAAGGTAGGGATACAGCTCCTTGTGCCCGATTGCCTGCACCGCAGTGGAGCCGAGTTCGCTCCTTGCCCGCCTTGCCTCCTCAAGCAGCCCCTGCGAAAGCATTTTTTCGACACGAAGCTCTATTCTCTCATAAAGCCTTGCACGATCTCGGTAGGTCACTCCGACAAGGGCACTCTTGTAGGGTGAAGGCCTTTCACGGGACTGTCTGTTCAGCTCGGTAGGTGTTTTCCCGTGAACAGCTATCAGCTCAAGGGCTCTGATTATCCGTTTTCTGTCATTTTCATGAAGTCTTGTCGCCGTTTCGGGGTCAAGCTTCGCAAGCCGTCGAAGCAGCTCTGCGCAGCCGAGCTCCTCGGCCTCTGCCTCAAGCTCTGCGCGTACCGCGGCCGATTTTCCGTCCTCGGGAGGAAACTGTATGCCCTTTAGCAGGGAATCGATATAAAGTCCCGTTCCGCCGACAAGCATGGGAAGCCTGCCCGACCGGGTGACGGCTCTTATCTCCCTGTCTGCAAGCTCAATATATGAGGCCACGGAAAAGCTCTCTGAGGTGTCCCTGATTCCGAAGAGCCTGTGCGGAGCAAGCTGCCTTTCCTCCTCGCTCGGAGTCGCCGAGGCAATTTCGATTCCGCGATAGATCTGCATGGAGTCCGCACAGATTATTTCACAGCCGAGACGCCCTGCAGCCTCACAGGCGAGTGCCGTTTTGCCCGCTCCGGTGGGACCGACTATTGCCGCCACAGACAGCGGCGTGCTCACTGCATTGCTCATTGTATCCTTCCGAACTGCTTTTCAAGCTCCCTTTCGGTTATTCTTATCGCAACGGGTCTTCCGTGCGGACAGTACATTATTTTGTTGTCCGACAGAATTCGACAGGCAAGCTTCCTGCGCTCAAGGTCGGTGGTTCTGTTACCGGCCTTAATGGCCGCTCGACAAGCAATTCGGTGATATATGTCCTCGGTTCTTGCCGCGGAGGCCTTACCGAAGCTCATAAGCGCCGAGGCGATTTCCTCTATCAGGTCTGAAACCCTTTCGCCTGCAAGCATTGCGGGCAGAGCCCGAACCTTTACGGTTCCGTTTCCGAAATCCTCGATTTCAAAGCCTGCCTCATCAAGCTCATCCGGATGGGTGATAACGGCATCGTAGGCCTCCTTTGACAGGGTGACCGTTTCACTTGTGAGCAGGCACTGACGCGCCTGTCCGCCGTCCTTCCTGAGCTCCTCAAAGAGTATTCTCTCGTGAGCGGCATGCTTGTCAATCAAATACATTTCCCTGCCCTTTTCGGCAATTATATAAGTCATAAACACCTCGCCGACCACCCTTATTTCGGGCTCGGGCTCGTTTATAACGGTAAATTCGGCCCTTTCATCGGTCGGCTCTGCCGCCTCCGACGGCTCATCTGCGCTTTTTATCGGCGGAAGCTCGGTCGGAGCCATATGCTTGACCTCGGCGACGGCGGCACCGTTATAGCCGCCTTGCGAGGCAGCGACGGAAAGCCCCGACTCGGCGGATCTTTCCTCTCTTCTGACGACGGCGGAAAAGCCCTTGTCTCTTCCTATAAGAGAAACAATATCGGCAGGAGCGGTTCGTGCCGCTTCGACCCCTTTCGCAGCCGCGGCAGTCGTCGGGAGCTCAACCGCGGTTTGAACATATTCGGCCGCGGACATTTCTGAGAAAAAGCTCCTGGCCTGTCCCACGGTCGCAGTGGGTCTTCTGTCGCCCGCTGCGAGAGCGGCCTTTACCGCATAATAAACGGCATTGAAGACCCGTCTTTCATCCGAAAAGCGCACCTCGGTCTTTGCGGGATGAACATTGACATCGACCGCACCGTAGGGCATTGAAAGACATACCACCGCGTAGGGATATTTACCGGTCATCGCCGAATTTTTATATGCCGCATCCAACGCCGCGGCAACCGTTCCCGAGCGGACAAAGCGCCCGTTCAGAAATACAAACTGACCGTTTCTCGTCGGTCTGCAGCTGGTGGGAAGACAGGTAAAGCCGGAGGCTCTTATGCTCTCCGACTCACCGTCGAAGGGAATCAGTCCGGAGGCATAGTCCTTTCCGCAGACGGCATACACGGCATCCGAAAGCTTGCCGTTGCCGGGAGTGCTTAGCACGGTGGAGCCGTCCCTTACGAGCTTGACCGCCACCTCAGGATGAGACAGTGCAATTCTGTCCATTACGGCGGCGACCGCGTTGGCCTCGGTAACATCCTTCTTCAGAAATTTCATTCTCGCGGGCGTATTATAGAAAATATCCCTGACGGTTATAACGGTGCCGTCGGCACAGCCGGCCTCCTCAATAAGGAGCTCCTCACCGCCCTCTATAACTATACGGGTGCCGAGATCGATTTCACGCGGCTTGGTTAGCATCTCAACGCGCGAAACGGCGGAGATCGCCGCAAGGGCCTCTCCGCGGAAGCCGAGAGTCGCTATGCTGTCGAGATCGGTGCTCTCGGAGATCTTGCTTGTGGCATGACGCATAAAGGCCTTGCCGACATCCTCGGGGAAGATTCCGCAGCCGTCATCGGTTATTCTTATAAAGGTAACGCCGCCGTTTCTGATTTCAACGGTCAGCTTGGTTGCTCCCGCATCTATTGCGTTTTCCGCCATTTCCTTTATAGCTGAGGCAGGTCTCTCGACCACCTCACCCGCAGCTATCAGCTCGGCAACGCTTTTGGGCAGGACATTTATTTTCGGCACGCACGGTTTCCTCCCTTCGTGGTATTATTTAAAGCTTTTTTGCTTTTTCGCAGATTCTGTTGAGCTCGGCCATGCACTCAATGGGTGTAAGCGTATTGACATCGACGACGCGCAGCTCATCAAGCAGTGCCTCGGCACCGTCCGGCATTACAGCCATCGGCATCTGCATGCTTTCGGCTATTTGAGGTCTTTCGGTCGGGTGCTCACTTTCAAGCTGACGGAGCACCTGCTTGGCTCTTGAAATTATTCCGTCGGGAATTCCTGAAAGCTTTGCGACCTCGATTCCGTAGCTGTCATCGGCTCCGCCGCGGACTATGCGACGTAAAAAGGTGATATCGTCACCCTTTTTGCGGACCGCGGTATTATAGTTCTTTACACCGGAAAGCTGTCCCTCAAGAGCGGTCAGCTCATGGTAATGTGTGGCAAAAAGTGTTTTGGCGCCGAGCTTTTTACGATCGGCGACATATTCGACAACAGCTCTCGCTATTGCCATTCCGTCATAGGTCGAGGTTCCTCTGCCTATCTCGTCGAGAATAAGCAGGCTGTTGCCCGTTGCGTTCTTGACAATCTCGGCAACCTCATTCATTTCAACCATAAAGGTTGACTGCCCCGTCGTAATATCGTCCGAGGCACCTATTCTTGTGAATACCGCATCGCATATGCATATATCAGCCGAGCGAGCGGGTACAAAGGAGCCCAGCTGTGCCATTATAACGGTCAGTGCGACCTGACGCATATAGGTCGACTTTCCCGCCATATTGGGTCCTGTTATGACGGCACAGCGATTTTCGTCACTGTCGAGCAGCGTATCGTTTGGCACAAAGGGCACACCCGAGATCACCTCTACCACGGGATGTCTGCCTGCGGTGATCGATATCCAGCCGTCACAGTTGACCGAGGGACGGCAATAGCCGTTTTCGGCCGCCGTCTCGGCAAGCGAGCAAAGCACATCGGTAACAGCAAGCGCATCGGCCGTCTTTTTTATTCTGACATACTCGTTTGCGACCTTTATGCGCGTTTCCTCGAAGATTCGGTATTCAAGCTGAGCACTTCTCTCCTTGGCTCCGAGAACCCGAGCCTCAAGCGCCTTTAATTCATCGGTTATGTATCTTTCGCAGTTGGTAAGGGTCTGCTTTCTTATATAATCCTCGGGCACCTTGTCCAAAAACGAATTGGTAACCTCAATATAATAGCCGAACAGCTTATTGTACTTGACCTTGAGGGTCTTTATTCCGGTGCGTGCTCTTTCCTTCTCCTCTACCGAGCCGATTATATCCTTTCCGTCCGACATATCGGAGCGGAGAAGATCGAGCTCCTCGTTATAGCCGCGCTTTATTATGCCACCCTCTCGAACGGACACGGGAGGCGTTTCGCATATAACGCTGTCTATAAGAGCTCTGACATTTTCAAGCTCATCAAGGGAAAAGGAGCAGCTTTTCAGCATGGCGGAGCTGCAGCCTCCGAGCAGTGACTTGACGGCAGGCACCCTTTCGAGTGCATTGAACAGCTCGCGAAGCTCCCGCGCTCCCGCGGTACCGTAAACTATCCTCGTCATAAGACGCTCTATATCGCGAATTCCCGCAAGAGCCTCGCGCAGCTCGGAGCGGAGCGTCGGTGAGCCGTGAAGCTCATCGACGGCATTAAGCCTTGAGGTTATTCCCGCAATGTTCATAAGCGGCTGCTCCACCCAACGGCGCAGCAGACGCTTTCCCATCGCGGTTCTTGTTTTGTCGAGCACCCAAAGCAGGGAGCCCTTTTTATCGCCCCTCATAGAGGAGCACAGCTCGAGATTTCTCATGGCCGCGGCATCTATGCCCATATACTGATTTTCGGAATAGACATTGACCGAGGATATATGCTCGAGCCCCGTTTTCTGTGTTTCATAGAGATATCCGAGAAGTCCGCCGGCAGTGAGCTTTTCGGCGCTTGACGGCAAAAGCCCCAGAGCCTGCGTATCCTCGTCCCCGAAATGTCGGCGGAGCAGTCCGTCGGCAGCAGCCTCGGTAAAGAGCTCACGGGAAAGCAGGGTAAGGCAGCAATCAAGCCGCAGCTTAAGCTTTTCCTCCTCCACTACGGTAAGCATTCCGTCGGGAGCTATCAGCTCGGTGGGAGAAAAGCGGGAAAGCTCGCTGAGCACGGCGCCGAAGTCGCCCGAGCCGCTCTTAAAGGAGGTTACATCGAATTCTCCCGTGGAGGCGTCGACAAAGCCGACTCCGAAGGCCTCCTCTGTTTTGCAGATACAGGCAAGAAAATTGTTTTTGGACTCATCCAAAAGGCTGTCCTCTATGACGGTTCCTGGCGTAATTATCCTTATGACCTCACGGCGCACAAGGCCCTTGGCCTCTGCGGGATCCTCGGTCTGCTCGCATATTGCGACCTTGTAGCCCTTTTCTATAAGTCTTCCTATATAGGCCTCGCAGCTGTGGTAGGGAACTCCGCACATAGGTGCGCGCTCCTCCATGCCGCAATCCTTTCCCGTAAGGGCGAGATCAAGCTCCTCGGACGCCGTCTTTGCGTCCTCATAGAACATCTCATAGAAATCTCCTACTCGGAAGAAAAGTATGGCATCCCTGTTACTCTGCTTTATGTCAAGGTACTGCCTCATCATAGGCGATAATGCCGAGCTCATTTTATCCCTCCGTCAACAGCTTGATAATTTGTGCGGAAAAGCTTTACTCTCAGTGACAGCCTCCGCAGCTTGAGCAGTCATGAGTGCAGGTGGGATGAAGCTCACAGGTCATCGGATCCTCACCCGAAATAGCGGCCGAGATTATAGTCTCGATTTCGCCGACAAGCTCATCCAGAGCGGTTTTTGCGTTGTTGTATTCGGTCATGCTCGGATTTCTCATAACCTTTCCGTAGGCCTGTCTGAGCTGCTCGTTGAACTCACGAATCTTTTCATCGTTGCGATCCGCGCCCTCCTTCTGAAGCTCGCAATCCATTGCCATTTTCGCAACATTGAATTCGCCTATAGCTGCCTGAAGCTCCTCATCGGCATCGTTTTTGCATTTTGCCGAATAATAGCTCTGATATCTTTCGTCCTTCTGAATTTCGACGCCGAGGCGTCTTGCTGTCTCGATTACATCCATTTTGAGTTCTCCTTATATTTTATAAAAAATTTAATAACGGTTTATTTGCAGAGCTCGCCCCTGAGCGTTCCCTCGGTTGCGGTGACCCTGACTCGGCAGAAGCTGCCGATAAGAGAGCTGTCTCCTTCGAAAAGCACCGTGGCTCCGGCCTCGTCCTTGCCCGAAAGCAGGCCGCCGTTTTCCTCCTCGGCAAGCACGGTGAGCACACTTCCCCCAAGCTCTCTGTTAAGCTCGGCGGCTATTCCGTCCTGAAGCCTGAGCAGCTCGGTGAAGCGTCGGGATTTTTCCTTCCTTGGGGTCGGATCGGCAAGCCGTGCCGCCGGTGTTCCCTCTCGGGGAGAAAAAATAAAGGTGAAAAGTGCCCTGTAGCGCACTCTTTCGACAAGCTCGAGAGTGCCGCGGAAATCCTCCTCGGTCTCGCCTGGGAAGCCGACTATGATATCGCTTGTCAGCCGTATACCCGGCATGAGCGAGCGCGCCGTGTCTATAAGCGAAAGATACTTCTCGGTGTCGTAATGACGGTTCATGGCCTTAAGTATGCGGTCGCTTCCGCTTTGAACCGGAAGATGAAGCGTCTTGCACACCTTGTCACAGTCTCGCATCGCCGTAAGCAGACGCTCGCTGCAATCCTTGGGATGTGAGGTCATAAACCGTATTCTGAAGTCACCCGGCAGCTCATTCACGCGGTATAAAAGCTCGGAAAAATCATGCTCGCCCTCAAGACCCTTACCGTAGGAGTTGACATTTTGGCCGAGCAGCATAATTTCCCTTGCGCCGCTCGCTATAAGCTCCTTTGCCTCACTCACCACCGCCTCGGGCTCTCGCGAGCATTCGCGCCCTCTGACATAGGGCACTATGCAATAGGTGCAGAAATTATCACAGCCCTGCATAACGGGAAGCCAGAACTTAAAGCTTCCGTCACGCTTAACGGGCATTCCCTCGATAATTCGGTTGCTGCCGCCCGTTTCGAATATCCGTCCCTCTCCCGTCATTCGACGGTATAAAAGCTCCGGCAGGCGGTGCTTCATCGCGGTACCGAAGAGAATATCGACATACGGATAGCTTTTTCTTATGCGCTCCGACACCGAGCTCTGCTGTGCCATACAGCCGCAGATGATTATCAGCATGTCGGGGCGTTCCCTTTTATATTTTTTCAATGCGCCGATATTTCCGAGCACTCTTTCCTCTGCATGCTCACGAACGGCACAGGTGTTGAAAAGCGCAACATCCGCGCGTGACGGATCGTCGGTCTCGCAAAAGCCGCAGCTTATAAGCCAGCCCTTAAGCTTTTCCGAATCGCTGACATTTTGCTGACAGCCGTAGGTATGCACAAAGAAGAGCGGCAGAGCGCCGTATCTTTTCTCGGCAAGCTCCCTTACCCTGTCGGCATAGCCGAGCTGCTCGCTCAGAATATCCGAGACTTCCTTTTCCTTTGGTGTTATCAAATGCTTCATTCCGTTTCCTGTTGCTTGATATTCCGTGCCCGAGGCAAGCCGTCCCGGGCAATATCGAATTAAATATGTCTATCTTGATA
>CAZDEI010000025.1:0-8751 GCA_964504325.1 uncultured Eubacteriales bacterium
GTATGGGCAATACCGGAGGGCACTCCGATTTTCCCCGGCGAGCCGATAATAACCGTCAGAGGACCCGCCGTTCAGGCTATGATGATCGAGACGATGGTGCTTGTTACGATAAATCATCAGTCCCTCATAGCCACCAAGGCCAACAGAATCGTGCGTGCGGCAAACGGACGGGCTGTCATGGAGTTCGGCTCAAGGCGTGCACACAGCTACGATGCCGCGGTATACGGAGCAAGAGCCGCCTTTATCGGCGGCTGCATCGGCACCGCCTGTGTCAAGGCGGGACAGATGTTTGATATCCCCGCACTCGGAACCATGGCGCACAGCTGGGTACAGCTCTTTGAAAGCGAGTACGAGGCCTTTAAGTCGTATGCCGAATGCTATCCCGATAACTGCACGCTGCTTGTGGACACCTACAATGTTTTGAAATCGGGCATACCGAATGCGATCAGGGTCTTCAATGAGGTGCTCAAGCCCATGGGCTTCCGCCCGAAGGGAATCAGAATAGACAGCGGCGATATAACCTATCTTACCAAAAAGGTAAGAAAAATGCTTGATGAGGCCGGCTATCCCGACTGTAAGATATGCATTTCGAACTCCCTTGACGAATACCTGATAAGAGATATGATAATTCAGGGCGCACAGGTCGATTCCTTCGGCGTCGGCGAAAGACTTATAACCGCCTCAAGCGAGGCAGTCTTCGGAGGAGTTTACAAGGTTGCCGCGGTTGAAAAGAACGGCGTCATCGAGCCCAAGATCAAAATCAGCGAAAATATCGCAAAGATTACAGTGCCCTGCTTTAAGGAGTGCTGGAGGCTTTATGACAAGACCACCGGCAAGGCGATTGCCGATGTTATCACTCTGAACGACGAGACAATAGATTCCTCCGAGCCCTATGAGATTTTCGATCCCGTTCACACCTGGAAGCGTAAGCTTGTTACCGACTTTACCGCAAAAAAGCTGCGTGTCAGGGTCTTTGATAAGGGACAGAGAGTTTATGATTCACCCACGGTAAGGGAAATACAGAAGTACTGCAGGGATCAGGTCGATACTCTTTGGGACGAGGTTCAGCGCTTCGAAAAGCCCCATAACTATTATGTCGATCTTTCCGAAAGGCTTTGGAACGAGCGTGAAAGACTTTTGGAAATGCACGGCAATGAGGTGAAAAGATGATGAAAAGACTTATTTCATGTGCCTTGGTGCTTATGCTCGCACTTTCGGCGGCAGCCTGTGCAGGCGGCGATTCCGAAGACAAGCAGAGCGGCAATTCCTCGGAAAAGACCGCAGTTACCGATATCAATGTAGCTCAGTACGCCTCAGAGGGAAAAATCTCCGGCTTTGTTCTTACCATAGGCAACAGCATGGGTGATGTGAGAGCACAGTTTTCGGGTGATCTTACCCTGCGATTCGAGGAGGCTGCCGGCTTTTATACCCTTATCGGCGGTAACACGACATACTTTATAGACAAGTCGAGCTATGAGGTGGTCGGCATACTCACGAAGGATCAGGCGTACGGAATAAGAAGCACAGCCACTCCCGACGAGCTTGCCGAATATCTCGGTCAGCCCACGGGAACCGCCACACCTGCCGACAGCACTGCCATGATCTACGGCTCCGATACGGGTGACAGGCTTTCGCAGACATATGAATTCGGCGATTACAGGGTTACCTTTTATTTCCTTTCGGGAAGAATTTATTCCACGATGCTTTATCGCTCTGCCGTTTCGCTTGCATCGTCAATAGGAGGCTGACATGAAAAAGCACACTTTAAGGGCAGCGGCACTGCTGCTTGCGGTGCTTCTTGCCTTCGGACTGGCGGCATGCACGCCGTCGGGCGGCTCCTCCACGGTGCCGTCGGATGTCGCATCTGCCTCTTCGACACTCCCTGAGCCCGACCCCGTCACCGTAACGGTGGGTGCAACAGGAGACTTTTTGATCCACACTCCGATAATCAATTCCTACCGTCAGGCTGACGGCAGCTATGTCTTTGACGACATATTCAAATATGCTTCCGACTATTACGGCAGCTTTGATTGGTTTGTGGGAAATCTCGAGGTTACCTTCGGCGGAGATTATTGCAATTATATCGGAAGCGGTGTCACCTTTAACTGTCCCGATTCCTTTGCCGATTCGCTGATAGCATCGGGAACCGACATGGTCATTACGGCTAATAATCACTCCTATGATACGGGCAGCACGGGTCTGCACCGAACAAGGGATGTTTTAAGACAAAAGGGTCTTGCCTTTACGGGAAGCCACTATGAGGACGATAAGCGCTATTACATTGCCGATTTAAAGGGCATAAAAATAGGTATGATCAACTATACCTATCAAACGGGCGATCTTGTCAATACCTCACTGAACGGAAGGTCAATGCTCAGCTCGGATGCCGACCATATAAACATGTTCTCACCTAATCATTTGGATGAGTTTTATGCGGAAATGCAGGCACACATCGCTTCAATGTATGCAGAGGGTGCCGAGGCCATAATGCTTTATATTCATTGGGGCAATGAGTACCATCAGCAGGCCGATCAGACCCAAAGGGCAATTGCTCAAAAAATGTGCGATCTCGGAGTCGACGTTATCGTCGGCGGACATCCGCATGTTATCGAGCCCATTGAAATTCTTTCCTCCTCGGTCAGCGGCAAGCAGACGGTATGCATTTATTCAACCGGAAATGCCGTATCGAATCAGAGAATTCATGAAATGACCAACACGGGAAAGAGCTTTCCCTGCGTTGCACAGGGCGCAAGTGAGGACGGTGTGATATTCTCGGTTTCCTTTACAAGGAAGGGAAACGGTGAGGTGATTATATCCGCCGTTGATGCCCTGCCGACCTGGGTAAATATGTATTGGCAGGACGGACAGAGGCATTATCAGATAATTCCTCTTGATACGGAAAGAGATTTTAATACCGAGTTTAATCTGAATGCCGTTGCAAACGGTCCGGCACTTGCCAAGGCTTCTTACGAAAGAACCATGAAGCTGCTTTCGGATGGGCTTGCCTCCTTCGCCACCGACTACAGGCAGATCGATATCCGAAAATAGTGCAAAAAAGCACCGTAAGGCGTTGCTCATGCCCTACGGTGTTTTTTATTTTTTGTCTGAGGCCGGAGCCTCGTGCTCACGAGTGCTTATCATTGAAAATACCGAATGCTCATATTCTGAGGGCGTCATGCCGGTATGATTCTTAAAGCATCTTGAAAAATACTGAGCCGAGTTAAAGCAGAGCTGCTCTGCAATTTCGCAGAAATTCAGGCGACCCTCGCGTATAAGCTGCTTTGCCTTGTCGATTCGGCAGAGGGAATAGTATTCCATGACTCCGCAGCCGACCGAGGCCTTGAAAAGCTTTTTCAAATAAGAGCCGCTCATTGAGAAGCGGTCGCATATATCGCCGAAGCTGATAAGCTTGTCGGTGCTGCTCTCGAGAAAGGAGATAATGCTGCCGATTCGCTCGTCGGGCACCTCTGCCGACATTCCCGTGTCGGGTGCCTCGGTGTCGCTTGAACCTCTTATCAGAAATATCATAAGCTCCTCGCAGTAGAGACGAATAAGCTGCTCACTGCCGAAATCGACCGAATCCGACCTTCGTATAAGCTCGGCGGTATAGGGGTCGCCCAAGGGGGTAGAAAAGGCGGATTTTGCCTCCCGTATCACCGAGGCCATGAGGCGACGCTCTCTCTGTCCGCACTCAATAACTCTTCCCGCTATTGAAAAAAGAGCAGGGCTGTTGCTTGAAAAGGAAACGATAACACTGTTTGCGGCACGCTCGCCGTTGCAGCGGATATTGTGAAATTCCATCGGTCGGTGGAGGTAGAACTGATTCGGCTTGAGCAAAAGCTCGGCTCCGCCTGCAGTGATAAAGAGCTCCTCCTTATCGGCGTATACAAACTCCCAAAAATCGTGAACCTCGCCCGAAAATGCAAAGTCCTTGGTATATTCGAAGTAATGAATGGATACGATGCTGTCGATTACGATATCGCTTTTTGGTACGAGATGTATATATTCCATTGGCTTTTGCCTCCTGTCCATGATAATAATACTAAAAACGGAGAGGCAAGTCAACCGTGTCCGAAAATATAAGTAATATAATCAAAAAAACCTATGAAAAAAATCGCCGCAATGCTATAATATCAGTATAAGCCGTGCCCTTGCGGCGGTCTGACCGTCGCAAGGGCCGCGAAATAATGCTTATGAGGTGTAAAATGATCATTTCAAATGCAAGAGTAAAGGGAAAAACCGTTAATTTGGTGCTTGAAAACGGCGTTATAGCCGACATTACCGAGGGGGACTGCCGCGGCGATATTGATGCGGCGGGTAAAAGGGTCGTTCCCGGAATGATAGATGTTCATTCGCACGGCTGCATCGGGCTTGATACGATGGATGCCGATTTTGAGCCGATGTGCGCATATCTCGCCTCAAAGGGAACCACCTCGTGGCTGCCGACGACCATGACCATGGATCATGAGAGCCTTGAGCGTGTTTGCAATGCGCGCACGGATTTTAAGGGAACCAATATTTTGGGCTTTCATCTTGAGGGACCCTATATTTCTCCCAAATACAAGGGTGCACAGAACGAGGCCTTCATCAGAAATCCGAGCCTTGAGGAGCTGAAAACACTCAAGAATGTAAAAATGATCACCCTTGCTCCCGAGCTTGAGGGAAGCATGGAATTTATTGAGGGCTGCGGCGCGGTTGTTGCAATCGGTCACACCGACTGCGATTACGACACTGCCGTTGAGGCAATAGAGCACGGTGCTCTTTGTCTTACCCATACCTACAATGCAATGCCGCCGATTCATCACAGAAAGCCCGGCCCGATCGGTGCCGCGGTGGAAAAGGGAATATACGCACAGCTCATTTGCGACGGCTTCCATGTTGCCAAGCCGATAGTGCTCGCAACCCACAGGATGTTCGGCAGTGACCGCATGGTGATCATAAGCGATTCCATAAGACCCGCAGGTCTTACCGACGGCTGCTATGAGTGCGGAGGTCTTGAGGTCTTCTTGAAGGACGGAGCCGCCCGTCTTGCCGACGGCACCATTGCAGGCAGCACCGCCACGCTTTGGCAGTGTGTCTGCAAGGCCGTGGAATTCGGCATAGACTTCGATGAGGCGGTAAAAATGGCAACCGAGACTCCCGCAAGGCTTATCGGTGCCGATAAAAAGGGAAGAGTCGAGGTGGGCTGCGATGCCGATCTGCTCATAATCGACGACGAAATGAATATCGATGCCGTTATTATCGGCGGAAGGGTGTTTTAAAATGAAGCTTTACGGTGTGAAATTTGAGGTTAAAAATTTACCCAAATACGATCCCGATTTTAAGCCTATGGAGCAATTCACAAGGGCGTTTTTGAAGGATGCAAGGGAGCCTATCGCAATAGGCATTGAGCGCAACGGCGGTCTTATCGCTGTTTACGACACCTTTATACACGGCACCGAGAAAATGCGCTCGGCGGACAGATACTATGCCGAGCGACTTGTTAAATTCCTGCTTTGGGCAAAAGGCGGCTTCCGTATAATCATTTACGGAAGCAGAGATATTTACGAGCATATAAAAGCCACCTACAGCGAGCAGGGTGCGCGCAGCTTTGATTTTGTAACAATGGGCAGCATATACGAAAGGCCCTTTGAGGTGGTCGGCAAGGCCTATTCGGAGAAGCCCTCCTCAACCGAAAAATTCAGCGCGCTCGGCGGACATACCGACGGCTGCCGAATCGGCTTCGACGCGGGCGGCAGTGACCGAAAGGTATGTGCCGTTCGGGACGGAGAGGTGGTTTACAGCGAGGAGGTCGTCTGGCATCCGAAGCTCAACGCCGATCCCGAGTATCATTACGGAGAAATACTTACCGCTTTTAAAACCGCCGCCTCCAAGCTTCCCAGAGTCGATTCGATCGGAATCAGCTCCGCAGGTATTTTCGTAGACAATAAGGCAAGACTTGTGTCCCTTTTCATAAAGGTTCCGAGAGATGTCTTTGAGGAAAAGGTAAAGCATATTTACGACCGTGCCTGTGCCGAAATGGGAAATATTCCCTATGTCGTCGCAAATGACGGAGATGTAACCGCACTTGCCGGTGCCATGGAGCTCGGTGAGAACGCGGTGCTCGGCATTTCGATGGGCACGAGCGAGGCGGGCGGATATGTAAATCCCGACGGCTATGTTACCGGCTGGCTCAATGAGCTTGCCTTTTGCCCCGTGGATGCGGATCCCAACGCAATGGAGGATGAATGGTCGGGAGATATCGGCTGCGGCGTAAAATACATGTCGCAGGACGGAATCATCAAGCTTTCCGAAAAGGCAGGCATAGACCTTTCTGCCGGCACAACTCCTGCCGAGAAGCTCAAGATAGTACAGCAGCTTGTTGAAAGCAACGATGAGCGCGTGATGGGGGTTTATGAATCCATAGGCTGCTATCTTGCACATACGCTTGTTTATTATTCACGCTTCTATGAGTACCGAAATGTTCTGCTGCTCGGAAGAGTCACCTCGGGCAAGGGCGGCGAGCGAGCCATAGAGGAATGCCGCAGGGTTCTCAGGGAGGAGTATCCCGAGTTCAAGGCTGATATGGTGCTTCCCGATGAAAGCAACCGTCGAATCGGACAAAGCGTTGCCGCAGCGGGACTTCCCGAAATATCCGCAAAATAAAAGGAGCTTGCAGCATGAGTAGCATGAAGGAAAAAATGCACACGGGTGAGATATATTATCCCAACGATGAGGAAATAGTCATCCGTCAGACGGCCTGTCTTGACAGACTGTATGAATTCAATATGACCCGTCCCACCGAGCAGAAAAAGCGTCAGGAAATGCTTAAGGAAATGTTCGCGGAAATAGGTGAGGGCTGCTATATAGAGCCGCCCCTCCATGCTAATTTCGGCGGAGCTCACTGCCATTGGGGCAATAATGTATATGCGAATTTCAATCTTACGATGGTTGACGACACTCATATTTATATCGGAGATAATACGATGCTTGCACCCAATGTTGTTATTGCCACCGCGGCTCATCCGATACTCCCCGAGCTCAGGGAAAAGGCATATCAGTACAATATGCCGGTTCATATCGGCAAAAACTGCTGGCTCGGTGCCGGCGTCATAGTCCTCCCCGGAGTGACTATCGGCGACGGCTCGGTCATTGGTGCGGGCAGCGTCGTTACCAAGGACATCCCCGCCGGAGTCGTTGCGGTCGGTAATCCCTGCCGAGTGCTCCGTGAAATAGGCGAGCATGACAGGAAATATTATTATAAGGACAGAAGGCTTGAGCTCTCGGAGCTGTAGCCGAAAAAAGCGTCGGGTCGGTAATACGGCCTCGGCGCTTTTATGTTTTGCCGGAAAATGACGAAAATCTGTTTTTTTGTTAAATTTATTTTGATTTATCCTGTTTTTATGTTGACAATAATGTGGTTTTAAGATAAAATGTAACCTGTATGGTAATATAGCTTTTTATATATTCAGATCAACGCACGGAGGCGCTTATGGAACGCTTTTACACAAAGGAACTTCCCAAATCGGAAAGAATACCTAAGCTCATCGCTCATCTTTATGAGGAAATGCCTCAGATAGAGACCGACAGAGCGGTTCTTATTACCGATTCATATATGAGCACCGAGGGAGAGCCGATAATTCTCAGGCGCGCAAAGGCCTTCGCAAGGATACTCGAGGCTATTCCGATCACCGTAAGACCGCTTGAGCTTATTGTCGGAAGCAGCACAAGGCGTCCGCGAAGCTGTCAGGTATTTCCGGAATTCTCCTTTGAATGGCTTGAGGGCGAATTCGATACAATAGAGCACCGCAGGGCCGATCCCTTTTACATCTCCGAGGAGAGCAAGGAGATTCTCAGGGGAGTATACCGCTATTGGAAGGGCAAGACCACAAGTGAGCTTGCAAGCTCCTACATGAGCGATGAGGCCCATGCTGCAATCGAGCACAATATTTTCACACCCGGCAACTATTTTTACAACGGTGTCGGACATGTTACGGTAAATTACGGCGAGGTCATCGAAAAGGGTCTTGAGAGTATTATGGAGAGAGCCGAGCGTGAGCTTGCCGAATGCGGACAGGGCGATGCGGACTATGCGTCCCGCAGCTCCTTCCTCCGTGCCGTTATAATAAGCCTTAAGGCGGTTTGCGGCTATGCCGAAAGATATTCGGCGCTTGCCCGTGAGCTTGCCGAGAGGGAAGGCGACAGCACAAGAAAAAAGGAGCTGCTGACAATCGCCGAAAATTGTGCGAGAGTTCCCGCAAAGCCGGCAAGAAGCTTTTGGGAGGCTTGCCAGTCGTTTTGGTTTATACAGCAGCTGCTTCAGATGGAATCGAGCGGTCATTCGATATCTCCCGGCCGCTTCGACAGATATATGTATCCGCTTTATTCCGCCGATATCAAGTCCGGCAGGCTCAGCCGCGAGTTTGCGCAGGAGCTTATCGACTGTATATGGGTAAAGCTCAACGATCTCAACAAGGCGAGAGATGCCGCCTCCTCGGAGGGCTTTGCAGGCTACAGCCTTTTCCAAAATCTCATTGTCGGCGGACAGGACGAGGAGGGAATCGATACCACAAACGATCTTTCCTTTATGTGCATAACCGCCTCGATACATGTAAGGCTTCCGCAGCCCTCGCTTTCCGTCAGGGTATGGAACAATTCTCCGCATGAGCTGCTGCTTCACGCAGCCGAACTGACAAGAACGGGTGTGGGTCTGCCTGCCTATTATAACGATGAGGTAATAATCCCCTCACTTGTCAGCCGCGGACTTACACT